>NZ_JANRHN010000014.1:0-86545 GCF_024733745.1 Bacteroides sp. ET225
CGCTCGCCTTCGACACTGTCCCGTCCTTGCGCGTGCTGTGAGGCATCACACCCTTGCCGTCCTTGCCCTGAGCAGGAGTCTGCAACATCAGCCGGTACTGCCCGGCCGCAAAAGTCATGTTCTCCTTAACGAATGCTTTCTCCGCATCCTGCGCGTGGAGCAGACCGAACGCGCAGGACAGGCAGAAAGCCGCAATCATTTTTACCTTGCTGTTTCTATTCATAAAATTAACCCTATCCATACGGCGGCATGACCTGCCGGCCACACCACCGCACAATTCTTATTCACTGTTTTTTCCCAATTAAAAAAAATCTTAGTTGCTCTTTACCAGCCCGGATTTTGGTCGCCAAGATTCGGGTTACGCTCGAACTCTACGGCAGGAATCGGCCACAAGTAGTCGCGGTCTGTAAAGACGCGGGTATAACGAACATTGCCACGAATATCATCGTATTCAAAGTTCAGTTTCTCTTCACACATACCCCATCGGCGCAAGTCACTGAAACGATGGCCTTCACAAGCCAGTTCTACGGCACGCTCCTGCACGATGCGTTCAAACACTTCGTCTTTGCTATGAGCTTCCAGCCAGGCAGGACCGCTATTCAATGCCGGCATATGGGTAGACGGACGTTGACGAACCTGATTAATCAATGCTACAGCATCATCTTGTCTATCCATTTGGTTATAACATTCAGCCAACATCAGCAATACATCTGCATAACGAATAAGAGGAAAATCAACAGGAGAATGAGAACGGTCATCCAACTGCCCTCCCATGTTGCCTTCCGGCACAAACTTCCGCCAATAATAATTATAATGCCCCAGATTGTCCCGGATAAAACCGTTTGCTTCATTTACCCCCTGGGCCAACACATATTCAACCGGATTTTCACTGTTCGTCACTGTATTATAACCCAAATATGTAGAATACGGAGTAATGATGCTCTGTTCCAGACGCGGATCACGGTTTTCGTAAGCAGCGCGGATTTTATCCAAATCCTGAGGATACTGAGCTACGCTTTTCCCATCTTCCGACAAGGTGGCGGCAAAAACTTCATCCTGCTTTTTGCGATCACCGGTAATGCCAGGGAAATAATCGTCCCAGTTGAATTTTGATCCGTCACTGTTCTCATACATATCTACTAAAATATCAGTAGGCATGCAATTGTTCCAACAGCTTCCATAAGTAGCACGAGTACCCAAACGCAAAGGATATCCCATACCATATTCCTGATTCGTACCGCTGATTGCCTGAATTGTAAATATCATTTCCGCACAGTTTTCACCTGCCACCGTAAACAACTCAGGATAGCTGTCGTTCAACTTATAACCATAACCGCGTCCTTCGGGGTCATTGACAATTTCTTCAAAGTCGGCGGCTGCGCCTGGATAGTCACCCGCATAAAGCTTTACTTTTCCTCTTAAAGCCACAGCAGCTCCACGCGTAGCACGGCCATAATTGTTGGCATCCCAACTGACAGGCAACACAGAGATAGCTTTTTCCAGATCATCCAAAATAAACTTGCGTGTTTCTTCGGCCGTCGTACGAGGCTTTCTCATGTCCATAAATTCATTGGAAACGATTGTCGTTTCATCGTACAAAGGCACTCCACCGTAGTAATCCAGCAGCAAGAAGTAGAACAAGGAACGGACAAAATAAGCCTCGCCTTTATAAACTGCTTTCTCATCATCTGATATATCTACATTATCAATGTTTTGCAGCAGCAGATTAGCACGAAATATACCGTCATACGAAGTTTGCCAACGGCTCTGTACAGTACCTGTACGGTCGGTATACGTTCCTTTTATAATAGACGGCATCAGCCAGTTATTGTAATCCATGGCTATTTCACCCAACGCATCGTTATCGTAATAAGCACCGAATGCGTTCTCATTGCGCAAATCTCCGTACATAGAAACCATCCCTTGATAAGCATGATCTTCTGTTTTCCAGAAGCTTCCGCTACTCAGTTGGTCATGCGGATACTGATCCAAATCATAGCAACCGCCCAACATGCCGGCAGCAGCCAAAATCAATATATATTTCTTCATATTTGTCTGAATTAATAACATTAGAATGAAACGTTTACCCCGAAAGAAGCCTGACGGATATTCGGATATGCCAAGTTTTGCGTATTCTCAGGATCCATACCAACAAAATCACTGAAAGTAAAGAAGTTTTCCAAACTGCAGAATACACGTACACGGCTTAATGAAGCGGCCTTTACCCATTTTGCTGGCAAAGTATAGCCCAACTGAACGTTACGTATTTTCAAGAACTTCCGGTCTGTCAGCCACAATGTGCTGTTACGGGTATTACGACCGTCATTTGAAAGCAAACGCGGATATTTGGCAGGCGTAGTGCGGCCTTCATACCAGCGACCGTCAGCAATTTCCTGACCTATCTGATAACCGCTGGCCGGCATGTTGGTAGTGTGCATGCTTTGATACTGCACCTTATAACTGCCAGTACCGGACATCAGCATAGAGAAGTCAAGACCTTTCCACGAACATCCCAAATTGATATCATAGAAGAAACGCGGAGTGTCACCATGTCCCATAGGCACACGGTCATCATCGTTGAAGATACCGTTTCCATCCATATCTTTATAAAGCACGTCACCCAGTTCAGGACGCTGATAAGTCTGGAACGGATTGACTTTCTTGCCATCCTCACCCAAAGGCGCATTGTCAACCAAAGACTGTACATAGTCCAAATCCTCCTGTGTCTGAATGATGCGGTCTGCCACAAGACAATACTGTACATTGATAGGATAACCCTCCTTTATCATCGTACTTCCGTTGATGCTCGGCTCATCTCCTTTGAACTTCGTCACCTTGTTGTCCACAAAAGTAATGTTTGTTCCGATATTATAATGGAAGTCATTGATGTTGTCCGCCCAGTTCAATGACAGTTCGAAGCCTTTGTTTGTCACTTCGGCACTGTTTTGTGTAGGGATGCTCGCATTTCCATGTACCAAAGGCGCAGGCAGGTCAATCAAAATGTCGGAAGTTTTCTTGTAGAAGTATTCCACAGTACCAGACAAACGGCTGTTCAGCATCGTAAAGTCAACGGCCGCATTGGTAACGGCAGTGCTTTCCCAAGTCAAGGCTCCGTTTGCCAGCGCAGTGATAGTCATACCGGTCTGCATCTGTCCGCCAAAAGAATAATTGGTCGCTGCATATTTTGAGATGGCCTGATAATCGCTGCTCAAATAGTTATTACCCAATTCACCCCATGACACACGGAGCTTCAACGCATCCAGCCAGTTGCGGGTACTTTCCATAAAGGCCTCCTGATCAACACGCCATCCAGCAGAGAATGAGGGGAAATATCCCCAACGGTTTCCGTCCAGAAAACGTGAGGAAGCATCTGCACGCAAGTTTGCTTCAAGCAAATAACGATCTGCCCACGCCAGGTTAATACGGCCAAAATAAGAACGCATCGCCCATTCTGTATGCGAACCGCTGGCTGTTGCATCGCCCGTCGCACCATTTATGACATCTACGGATGAATCAATCCAATCATATTTTGTAGCACTGAAACTGCGGTCGCGACGCATTTCCTGGCTGGCACCTGCCATCACATTCAAATCAAATTTATCATTGAAGAACTTATTGTTATAGCGCACCACAAGGTCCATGAACATCCGCTCTATCTTGCGGTTGTAATTATAAACGTATGTTTTGCCCGTATAAGTCTGCCGCACTTCCTGATCGGTAGCAAAATTCCATAAGGCCATTTGATTCGGTTTCTCCCAGTTATCCTTGTCTGTCAGCTCATACGAATAAGAACCGGAGATGCTCAAGCCCTTCAGCGGTGTGATCGTACCATTGAACGCAGCACGCAAGTTGCGGTTCTTTTTGTTGCCAGTGCGAGAATACAGCTGCTGCAAGGGATTGTTGGTCTGTATATCTTCGCCTACAGCCTGCGGACCTCCAAAACGTCCGTCAGGAGCACGCAAGACGATACCGGGCGTACTTGCATAACCATAGGTAAACAAATCATCCACCCAATCTGAACCGATATCGTTATTTGACAGGTAACCATTCAATTTCATACCCAATGTCAGCCACTTGGTCGGTTTTGCCTCCACATTCGAACGGAAACTATAGCGCTCATAACCGGAGTTCTCCATGATACCGGGATTGTTGCTATAACCAAACGACGTATAGAATGACAGTTTGTCCGTACCACCGCTCAAAGACAAATTATGATTAGTTGCCACGGCTGTTTTGAACACTTCATCCACCCAATCTGTGTTAGGATATATCAAGGGATTACGCCCTGCGTCATTTCTCCAGGCATCTATCACACTCTGTTCAAACTGCGGACTATCTCCTGAATTCTGACGAGCTTCATTGCGCAGTTCCATATAATCGGCATAGTTGCTCACAGCATCTACTGTTTTTCCTACCGATTCCAATGATGCATATCCTGTATAATCAATGTTGATTTTGCCTTCCTTACCTTTCTTGGTAGTAATCAAAATAACACCGTTAGCGGCACGCGAACCATAAATGGATGAAGAAGCTGCATCTTTCAAGACACTCATGCTCTCTACATCCTGAGGATTGACATTGGCAATATCACTTTCCACACCATCTACAACCACCAACGGTGCAGAGTTATTCAATGTTCCTTGTCCGCGAATCAAAATACTGGCACTTTCATTACCCGGAATATTACTGCTCGTTCTGAACGACACACCCGAAGCCATGCCAGCCAAGCCCGAAGACAAATTAGTGATAGGACGTTTTTCTGCTATTTCCGACATATTTATAGAAGACACCGAACCCGTCAGGTTCACTTTCTTTTGTGTAGCGTAACCTACGACCACCACTTCATCTATCACCTTCGAATCTTCCACCAGCTGCACAGACAAACTGGTACGGTCTCCCACACGCACTTCTGTTTCCTTATAACCGATGTAGCTGACCACCAGCACCGCATCCGGAGCAATGCCGTTCAGCGAAAAGTTACCGTCGAGGTCCGTTATCGTTCCTTTCGAAGTTCCCTTTACCTTTACATTGGCACCGATAATCGGTTCTCCTGCGGAATCTTTCACCACGCCCGTTACGGTACGTCCGTTCTGCAAAACACTCAATGACGAATCTACGGTTCTTCCGCTTGTATCATCCGGCGCTGCCGCATACACAGGAGCCGCCATCAACAAGGTTCCACCTACAAAGAGAGCGGAAAATAATGCACGTTGACTGTGCTTTTCTTTTTTGAATTGACACATAACTAAATTTAATCTTAAGGTTGTGTCGCAAACGTACTAATATTCAACATGCACACGGGTATCAAATCATCTATATCTGGGGGATAAATAGTATATCCTTTCGTTTTTAACAAACAGCAAAAACGGGAGATTTTATCCAAAGAAAGTACAAACGGATGCAGCATTTCTGTGTTAATTCTCTATTAAACAGCGTCCGGTCAGACCAGACCGTATGAAAGGAGAAAGAACAAAGGGCTTGTTTTCAGCGCAGAAAAAAAGACGGCTCCGAAACAGGAAATGCCGTTTGCCGGTCTGCAAAAACCGGAAGCTTCGCACGGTTCCTTATCTCCAGCTTAAAGATATGTATCTCCAGGCTGGAGATATAGATTTTGCTCTCAACCAACGAAGAAAATCCTTCCAGATATTCCATCTCCGTCCTGCGGAAAGGGGAGATTTTGTCCAAAGGCAGATACAAATGCGTCCAATTCACCGTTAAATTTCCAGCATAAGACAATATATCCCCATTAATAAACGTAATCGTCCGCCCGACTTTAAATAAATGGCTATCTTTATAGACAAATAGAAAATACAAGCGTGCCTTAAAAAACGACCAAGCCATGAAAGTAAAATTATTGTTCGCTCTGCTCATTACCGGCTGCGGAAATCTGTGGGCATCCCAGCCGGGAACTCATGCAGGCAGCATGAGGGCAGACAATGTATTGTTTGAGATCGGGGAAAAAGACGGCAGTCCGGCAGAGTTTGCCCTTTACCCCAGTCACTACAAAAACTTCCTGATCGACTTTACGGGAGTAAAGCACTTTGCCGTAGGCTATTCCACCCCGGAAAAGAACTGGCCTTACGTTTTGCCCGGTCCCAAAGACAGATGGGGAGGAGGAGGTTATTATGCCGGATATCATCCGCGCCATTTCCCGGTCATCAACTTTCAATTGCCGGAAACGAGAAAGGAAGGAAACTGCCTTCTGTCTTTGTTTTTTGCAGGAGCAAACGGCAAGGAACTTCCTGTTTTGCGGGTTGAAGTGAACGGGCACCGCTTCGAGAAGAAAATAGAGGGGAAATCGACAGACAAGCTGTTGACCGGCGAAGAAAAGCCGGACCCGCAGGAATGGACCATCAAATTTCCTGTCGGATGGCTGGAAAAGGGAATGAACCGGATACAGATGGGAATAGTGAAAGGACGCTGGTGCATGTTCGACTGCATCAGACTGAGCGGTCCCGACGGCATGGACATCACTCCCATCTCTTCTTCGCTGATAACGTCTGTCAAAGCCGCGGACTTTGAATATGAAAAGTCCGGGAAAAAACATAGCCTGCCGATTCTCGTGGACATGGTTCAGTACGACCGTCCCCGGAATCTGACATTCGTTTGCGGAAAGACGAAAGTGACCCGGCGGATAGAAACGGGGAAAAGCATCCAGCAGATACTGGTTCCGGCAGCAAAAAGCCCGAAGGAAGAAGCGTTTGCCATCTATGCCGGCAACGAACTGCTATACAGGGGAACCGTCAGTCTGGCTCCCAAGCCGCTGCACGAATATGCAGACGACGTGGACATACTGATGGGCACAGGAAACTCCCGGTGGATGTATAAGCCCAGCGTTTCGCTGCCGTTCGGAATGGTACAGATCGCTCCCGACAACGAGGATGAGAAATGGAAGGCGGGCTATGAATATACGATTGAAAATATCGCCGGATTCAATCATTTCTGCGACTGGACAATAGACGGGTTCCTGATGCAGCCCACCTGCGGAGAATTGCAGGTCAATCCGGGACCGGAGGACAATCCGGACGCAGGATACCGCTCGCGGATTGACAAATCGACCGAAAAGGCGGAAGTAGGCAAATACTCGGTGTTCATGACGGACACAAAAATCACGGCAGAGGTTTCGGCAACCGACCGCGCTTCCATCCAGCGCTACACTTTCCCCGCCGGATGCAAGAACCGGCGGGTGCTGGTAGATCTGTATGCTCCCAGCGAATATCCGCACAACCTGCAGGACGCGCATATCACCAAAGTGAGCGACACCGAGATAGAAGGCTACGCGACTTATTTCGGCGCATATACGGGATACACCGCAGAACAATACTATACCATTCACTTTGTAATGCAGTTCGACAAATCTTTTGCCTCAATGGGAGGATGGGTCAATGACCAGATTAAGGCGGAACAAAAATACCTGGGTGCCTGGCATTCCACCCATGAATTTGAAACGGAGCCCAAAATCATGCACAACATCACCGAGGTGTGCGGAAAGGGAGATGTGGGCTTCTTCCTCGATTTTCCGGCGGAAGAGGATGCAAGCACGGTGCAAGTGCGCACCGGTGTTTCCCTGGTCGATGTGGCGGGAGCACGCAACAACCTCCGGCAGGAACTGGCACTTCCTTTCGGCTGGGATCTGGAAAAGGTGGCAGAAAACGCCCGCTCAATCTGGAATGACTACCTGTCGCGCATCGAAATTGAAACTGATGACTATCTGCAACAGAAAAAGTTTTACTCAAACCTGTACAGAGCCTATTCGGCAAAAGCCTCATGGAGCGATTTCGACGGACGTTACCGCGATGAACGGGAGCAGATCTGCCGGCTTGAATCACCCAATGACCGGGTGGTAAGCGGAGAATACTGGAATACCTTCTGGGACAACCAGCAGCTTTTTAATCTGACGGCTCCGGAACTTTCTTCCATGTGGGCCCGCTCGGCCATCAGCCTGTACAAGAACGGAGGGTGGTTCAACACGGATCCTGCCGGAATCGAACATACCGGCGTTATGGTAGCCATGCACATGGTTTCTCAGATATGGGGAGCATGGCAGAGCGGCATCCGCGACTTCGACCTGAAACTTGCTTATGAGGGACTGAAGAAAATGCTTCTGACTCCTCCCCAACGCCATGAAGGCGGCGGAACGGCAGGTGTGGAAGATCTGGTCCCGTATATGAAATACGGATATATCCCTCAAGGCATGGGGCAGGTATCCAATACAATGGAGTACGCCTACGATGACTGGTGTCTAGCTCAAATGGCAAAATATCTGGGATATGAATCTGATTATGAATATTTCTCCAAACGTTCTGAAAGCTGGACCAACCTGTTCGACACCAAGAGCGGATTCATCCGTCCGAAGGATAAAGACGGAAACTGGATTACTCCGTTCGATCCATATCACACGCCGGGGTTCACGGAAGGAAATGCATTCAACTACACATGGTTTGTGCCTCATAACCCGGAAAAATTAATCAAGCTTATGGGAAGGGAACGGTTCGTGTCCCGTCTGGACAGCGCGATGCAGAAATCTTCGTATGCCAATTTCAACGCTTCGGGAGATGACTTCGCCAACTATCCCATCAATCACGGAAACGAAACTTCGATGGAAGTGGCTTATCTGTTCAACCGGGCAGGCGCCCCCCATCTGTCGCAGAAGTGGGTGCGTGCCATCCAGGAGCAGTATTACGGAACCACTTCCTATGACGCTTATCCGGGTGACGAGGACCTGGGACAGATGAGCAGCTGGTTCGTCATGAGTGCCATAGGCCTGTTCCAGATGGACGGCGGATGTGCGGAAAAGCCTTTCTATGAAGTGACCACTCCACGCTACTCTAAAATCACCATTCACCTGGACGGAAAGTACGGACGTGGAATAGACTTTGTCATTGAAGCTCCCGGAGCATCCAAGGAAAACAAATACGTGCATTCAATCCGTCTGAACGGCAAACGCATTGACGGATTCAGAATAGACCAGCAGGAAGTGCTGAAAGGCGGAAAGATGACAATCGAAATGAAAAGCAAACCAACTCTATAATCAACCGTATGAAAACGAACTTTTGTCTTACACTGAAGAAATGCAGCCTTGCGCTGCTGCTGTGTGTGGGAGCGCTTTCGTGCACTCCCGAACGAAACGAACGGGGCATCCTGACAGAACATCCGCGCCTGCTGTTCACCCGTGCGGAAGAGCCTGCCGTAAAACGGCTCATAAAAGAAGACCCGCTGGCAGGCGAACTGGCAGATACGCTGAGAAGTCAGGCAGACTCCATCGCGCAACTGCCGCAAATTCCCTACAAATTCGACAAATACGGTAATATGCTATGGACTTCACGCGCTTATGTGGCACGGCTGGGAACACTCGCACTGGCTTACCGGCTTTACGGTGACGAGAAATACCTGAGGGCAGCCAACGAAGCCCTGCTATGGGTATGCAATTTCCCCGACTGGGATCCGAAACATTACCTGGACACGGCCGAAATGACTACTGCCGTGGCCATAGCTTACGACTGGCTGTTTGACGCGCTGCCCGAGGCGACAAAGGAACTGGTGAAAAACTGCATCTACAAGAACGCTGTCAGCAAAGTGCTGCGTGAATATGCCTACGGAGGACCCGGAAGCTGGGCTAAACGCGAAACGAACTGGAACGTGGTGTGCAACACAGGCATGACGCTCGGCGCACTGGCCGTAGCCGAAGATTATCCGCAGGAAACGGACAGCATTCTGAAAAACGCTGCCAAGTACATGCCTAACTGCCTGAAGCACTTCGCGCCCGACGGTGTCTGCTACGAAGGTCCCGGATACTGGGGATATACCAACAGTTACCTGGCTCTCTATCTGAAAGCTGTAACAGACAACGGAGGCGACAGGGGAAACATCGCCAAACTGCCGGGCGTATCAAAAACTGCGCTGTTCTACAAACGTACACTGACACCTGCCGGACGTATTTTCAATTTCGCCAACTCCGGAGAGGGGAAAGAGAACTCACCAGCCTTCTTCCTGTTCAGCAAACTCTACAACCAGCCGGAAATAGCCGAATGGTACCGGGAAGAGCTGAAACAAACGCTCCGCAAACGCATTCCGCAGAACCAGAACTTCTATCTTGCCTTGCCATGGTTTAACACTGCCACAGCAACTGCCAGCGACTCGCTGCCGCGCATGGAAGTGTATCACAATGACATCAACGACCTGGTCGTATTCAACGGCGACCGCAAGAAAAAAGGCTCCGTCTTCCTCATTGCCAAAGGAGGGGAACCAAGCCAGGCACACCAGCAACTCGACTGCGGAACTTTCCTGCTGGAAGCTGACAGCGTATGCTGGACGGAAGAGCTGGGCGCCGACGACTATGCCCTGCCGGGATTCTGGGATTATGCGCCAAACGGAAAACGCTGGGAATACTTCCGCAACAACAACTTCTCGCACAATACGCTCCACATCGACCGTCATCTGCAACATGCTTCGGGCGAAGCTTTCGTATGCGAAGAACATCCAGATGCTTCCCAACCGTCTGCTACACTGAACATGACCAGCTTATATCAGGACAAAGCCGAATCTGTGTTCCGCACGTTTACGCTGATAGACGACTGTACGATGGAAGTTACAGACAAAGTGGAACTGCTGAATGCCAATTCAACCGCTTATTTCAACATTGTGACAAAGGCACAGGTGGAAACAAACGGCAACAAGGCGGTACTGACACGGAACGGAAAACAGTTCTACATGGAAATAACCGCACCGGCCGGAGCCGTATTCAAAACATTCCCCGCTCCCAAACTGTCTGAAAAAGAATATCCGCTCGAAGGCGTACAGATAATAGAAGCCGCATGCCGTTTCGGAAAAACAGAAGGAGAAATAACCGTGCGGATGAGCAGCATGCCCAAATAAAGTTAGAGCTCTGTGCCATTCAAAACCTCTTCGAAGGACAAGATTGATCAAACCATGCAAGAAGGTACCGCACTTAAACACGCTGACAATTGCAGTCAGAAGATTTAAGTGCGGTGCAGTTTTTCAGTCCGACATTCAATGCTGCTCTTCCTCTTTCTTGCCGTCCCTATACTCCTGAGGCGTACAATTGAAATGCGTTTTGAAGCAATGGCGGAAATAGCGCAACGAGCTGAATCCGTTCTGAAAAGCAATCTCCGTAATTTGCATCTGGGGATTCGTTTTCAGCATTTCGACCGCCCGTTTCAGACGCGCATTCAGAATCAGTTCATTCGGCGTCATGCTGCTCAGCGCTTTCAGCTTGTTGTAGAGAGAGCTGCGGCTGACGGCCAATTCCTGCGCCAACACATTCACATCAAAATCGGGATCGCTCAAATGATTTTCTACAACCTCCTTCAGCTTGGTCAGGAACTGGGTATCTATAGGTGAAAAAGCCAGTGCCTGTATATCCACATCATCTGCACTGTCGGTCGTCATTCCTTTGCCAAACTTCTGCTGCAGCAGCTTACGGTTGCGCAGAATATTTGCAATCCGCCCCAAAAGCAAGCGGTTGCTGAACGGTTTCTCGATATAGTCATCGGCTCCGCACTGCCATCCTTCCAACTTATTGTTATCAGCTCCCAAGGCAGTCAGCAATATGATTGGGATGTGGCAAAGATCGAAGTCATTCTTTAACAACGTACACATTTCCGTACCCGACATAATCGGCATCATCACATCACTCAGAATCAAGTCGGGATGTTCGTCTTTGGCACGCGCCAGCCCTTCTTTACCGTTCATGGCTATCACCACCCGATAAAGCGGTGACAGCAGCGAAATAAGCATCTGAAGCAGTTCTTCATTGTCTTCAACAATCAGAACACACATCTTCTCTCCGGATGTTCCAGCTTCAACCGCTTGCCCGCCGGCGTCTGCATCCGGTTCAACCGAAGGATATGGCGACACGCCCTCGGCAGCGACAGCCTCAGCCTGCATCTCAGCCTCGTCCGGATGTCCTTTGGGCAATGTCACCGTAAAGATACTGCCGTATCCCAGCGCGCTTTGCACATCGATTGTGCCGTGGTGCAGATCAATAATGCCTTTAGCCAACGCCAGTCCAATGCCGCTTCCTGCCGGTGCGGACGACAACGAATCCACCTGATAAAAGCGGTCGAATATATAAGGAAGAGCTTCTTGAGGAATGCCTTCGCCATTATCTATCACTTTCACCTTTACAGCATCCGCCAGTTCTTCGAGAACCAGTTCAACCTTTCCTCCTTTCGGAGTATGCTTGAATGCGTTTGACAAGAGGTTAGTAAACACTTTCCGCAATTGGCGGTCATCACACTGACACAACAGGCTGCCTTCCGGAACGGCAAGCACAAACTCAATTTCCTGCAACCGCGCCTGACTCACAAATTCTTCGTGAATCTGTTTCAGGAAAGGCACCATGTCCGATGTATGCAAATGCAGCGTCTGCTTGCCACGCTCCATCTTGCGGAAGTCCAGCAATTCGGATATCAGTTCGCGGAACTGGTATGTGCTCTTATAAATCTTCTGCAGACGGGTCCGTATATAAGGTGACAAGGCAGGAGTTTGCAGCAGAGCCTCTATCTGAGAAATCATGAGAGTCAGCGGCGTGCGGAATTCATGCGATATATTGGCAAAAAACTGCAACTTCGATTCGACCAGCTCTTTGTTCTTCTCTTTCTCCATCTTTTCCTGAACCAGCGAAGCACGCAGCCGCAGTTTAGTCTGCCAGTTGCGGAGTATAAGCCACACGACAGCCGATACCAGAAGAACATAAATGCTCCATGCCCACCATGTGGTCCACCAGGCACGCTCTACAATAATATTCAGTGTGATAGGAAGCAAGGTTTTGCCGGGAGTGCCTTCGGCTCTTTCCCTCACCTGCAGTTCATGATTCCCCGGCGGCAGATTGGTGTATTTGATCCTGTTATCAACAGCTGCATTCCACTGCTCTTCGCCCAGCCGATATTCGTAAAGGTGCTTGCTGACATAGTTATCAGAAGCAAAGGTGATCAATATGTTGTTCTTATTGTATGCAAGCCTGATTTCTTTTACAAAAGGAAAGGCCACAGGCAGAATACCGTCGGACGTATGGACAGAAACCTGCTGCTCGTTGACAGCCAAAGATGAAAAATAAAGCCTGTAATCCGGCTGCGAACGCTGAAACTTGAGGAGCGAGAAAGAAGACATGCCATCTGCCCCGCCCACAAACATTTCACCGTCACGACACCGCAAAATGCCGCATCCCTCGTTGAGAGCAGACAGGTGAAGCTGCCGTTCCATATCAATAAAGCGTTTTTCGCCGGTCTGCGGATGATAAAGCAGCAGCCCTTGTTCATTCGACAAGACCAGGTATCCTTTAGGCGTGTTCAGCAAATTGTAGCAATAGCGTATGGAACCGATGGGACACCGGTCAAAACATCCGCCAGCCTCGTTGAAGCGATATAATCCGGAGCCATACGTAGCCAGATAAACAGCCCCGTCATTTCCTTCCGCCATCTTAGTGACCTGGAACATTCCCAGCCCGTTCTCGCCATAATTATAAATTGCTTTCCGCTCCGGATGATCCAGATTGATGCGCAAGACTCTGGAGAACTGGGAAACCCAAAGGTCATTACGCGAATCAACCAGCATCGTGATGCCTCCCCAATGTATATCGCGCTCCGACCGGAAAAGCCGCTGCAGCCCTTTTCCATCTTTCAAACTGATATATAATCCCTTGTCAGGAGAAAGCAGAAAAAGCGTATCTCCTTTCAGCATTATTTCATTAATGGACTGATTGTGCAGTTCAGGATAGTGAGTCACTTTATTTGCCGGAATGTCAAAACGAAGATAACCTTGCTTATGGGTACCGATATACAGGCAATCCTGATTCTTGTCGTACTCGATGCATTTCAAGTTGGAAAACACTTCACCGGCAGGGATGTTCCCGTCCAAATAGTAAGAAAACAGTCCGCTCTTACGGTCAAGACGGTTCAGACCGCCTCCCTCCGTACAAATCCACAGATCTCCCCGCTTGTCTTCTACCATATTGCCCACATAAGCAAAGCTAAGACAATCATTCCGACGCTTGTCGGAAGCATAGTGTCTGAATATATCCGTTTGCGGATTGAAATAATTCACTCCTCCATAATAAGTGCCTATCCAAATAGTGCCTTGCCGGTCTTTATACAGTGAAAAGATTGAAGAATGGGTCAGGCTGCCGGGTTTGGTATCCTTGGCATATCTGGCGACATTCCCCTGCAAATCAATCTTATTCAATCCGTCGAACGTTCCCGCCCATATGCAACCCTCTTCATCTTCTACGAAACAACGCACGTCATCGCTCGACAGTTTGATATCGCTCCGGACTGTAAAACTATGGTTGTCAGCAGCATTTTCCACTACATACATTCCCTTGCGAAAAGCAGCCGCCCACATTCTGTTCCGATTATCCCCATAAAGCGAACAAATATTGGCATGAGGAATGACACACACTGGGGAAATCTTCTGAAGATTACTGGAACAAAACAGTCCTGTCTGTGTCCCTATCCAAAGCCGGTTGCTTGCATCTGTTCCAATGCACGTGATGCTCTGCCCCTGAGGCATCCGATAAGAAAAAAGAAACTTCTTGCGACTGATGTCCCAACGGAACAAACTGTCACGGCTGGCCGCCCACACTTCATTTTTGCCGGAATGGATGCAGCTGGCATGAGAAAGTTCCTTGATAAAGCGTTCATTCTGCAAATCATAGCGAACCAGTCTGTTGCTGGAGATAAAGAATACGCTTCCCCGTTTGTCGCATACCAAATCAAAAACGCCACCTCCTGTAAAAACGCCGTCAGGCTCTTCCGAAGGGTTATAAACGGTCATGGTAGTGCCGTCCCAGCAGTTAAGCCCCTCAAAGGTGCCGAACCACATCCTCCCCAGTTCATCCTGAGAAATAGACATGACAGATATCTGCGACAATCCATCTGACTTGCCCAAGTGCTTGAAATAAATGTTGGCTTGAGCTACCGTTCCGCATAACGAACATAATAAAAGGTAAAAGAAAAAGGTCTTTTTCATCATCATTACAAGTTGCCTGTCATAAAATAACTATGGACTACTGATAAATTATTACAGAAGCCAAAATTAGGAAATCTATCTGAAAAAAATGTAAGAAGACAGGACGAATTTGAAAGAATATGAAAAAAGAAATGTGTTAAAGATGCTTACAATGAGAAAAGCAAGCCTATGAACAGTCCACAGAGAATCCACGCACTGTTCACCACTTACACTCGAATCACGCACGTTACATCAACGTGGCGACTGCGGTTGCTGCTGCGTGAAACAATGCAGCATTCCACCATATTTATAGAGCTTCGCCACATCTATCTTCACAACCCTGCGCCCGGGATATAACCTAGCCAGCAGCTCTGCCGCAACGCTGTCGTTCACATCGTTGTAGACCGGCATGAGTATGACCTTATTCCCGACATAGAAGTTCAGATAAGAGCCTTTGTAACCCAGCCCCTTCATCTTCTTTTTGGTCAGGGGAAATTCGACGATCTTGTACGGTTCGCCTGCGGCATTGCGCGCACTCACGATTTTGTCATAGTCAGCCATAGAGATACTCTCATACAAGTCTCCAAAATCATCGCGTGCCATGGCAAGGATGGTGTGAGAGTCGAGGAAACGGGCCATCCCGTCGATGTGCGCATCGGTGATGTCTTCATTAAGCGCGCCCTCAAGCCAGACGAAATTGGTGATGCCGAGGTAGTAGCGCAAGCGTTCTTCCATCTCGTCACGCCTCATTTCCGGATTGCGGTTGGGACTGACGACGGAACTCTCGCAGGCCATGAGTGTGCCCGCTCGCCTTCCGTGAGAGCATCCGTCATGGCCACCCAAACGGGTTCTATCTCGTCCCTGTATTTTTTCCCGTACGTATGGTGGTGAGGCCATGAAAGCCATGTGCCTTCATGTGGGCTGTCCTCGCCCGGCAGGGTGTAAAGCCCCATACCGTCCTCCCTGCCACGAGAGTCGGTCGTGCATCCAAAAAATGACAATAGCGGCAACATACTCAATATGCTTAACAGTAATATTTTCTTTCCCATAAACGATCTGTTATCCGTTGGTAGAAAATATATTACAACACGCTCGTTTGAAAAGTTGCACACATTGTTGAATTTTAGCATAAAAAACATGAAAATCATTCATCACATGTACAGTCAACATACAAAGCACAGAGATAGCGAAGCACCGCTATGCGCAAAGAACAATGATTCCCCAGTCAAAACCAGGGCTTATTTACTCTTTAAATGAAAGAGCCTGACTTATTTCTAAAATAATCACTCCATTGTTTTCACTCTTTTAAATTTTATTTTATATTTGCAATATGTTCTGTAAAAGAACAGAAGAAGCGTTTTAGACATTATCCAAGGTTCAGGAAATCCCCAATTTCAACGATAACGCTGGATAATACAAAATGCTCTGCGGGCCATATCATAGTATGCCATTGATGCGATTGCTTTCTTTTGCGTCAATGACCGATTAATATGGGCGTGGGGCTTTATGTATTGCATGGTTATCGAGTATGGGGATACTTCTGAACGGGCAATACTAAAGTTCCCCACGCTTAACTTATTTATCAACAGCCGAAGGGGAAAAGCTGGCATACGACACAACATAAAAACAACGCGATGACAAACGTTATGGACGGCTTGAAACTGTTTCAAGAAAAAGAAATGTTATGGAAACACACCAACGAACCACAGGAAAGAATGCGGGAAATCAAAACACCGATGCACAGAACAGGCCGGACAGGATTTTCCACAAACTGAAACTCATTCAAAAGAAACCGGATGCGGTCAGACCAGCCGGCAGGCATCTGCATTCCGGAAGCCTTCATCACCAGACTATATCGCAGGAAACGCAACATGGAAGAATTCGAATTTGAACAGGAATTGCTCGCATTACACGACAAGTTGTTCGGCTATGCATGCAAATTGTTCAGCGAAAAAGAAGAAGCTGAAGATTTGCTGCAAGAAACATTTTTAAAAGCTCTTGTAAACAAAAACAAATACAACGAAAACAGCAACTTCAAAGGCTGGATGTATACAATCATGCACAATACATACCTGAACATCTGCCAAGACAAGCAGCACACGCAAAGGAATTCGCTTTCAGACGACAAAATCTTCATGGAAGTAAACAAAGAGGAAGGGCTGCTCATCTGCAACGAATATGACCTGGAAGAAATACATAAAATCATCAGCAAACTGCCCGAAGGGTTCAGTTCAATTCTGACCATGCGGCTGGCAGGATTCAAATACCACGAAATAGCCCAGGAGTTCAACATACCGGTAAGCCTGGTGAAAAACCGCATTTTCTGCGCAAAGAAGAAACTGAAAGAGATGCTTAAAGACTTTTACGACAACTGAATGCGCTTGATGTTTCGGTTTATTTTCATAACTTTGCATGAAAATAGAATGAAAAACAGCATGAAAGACAATAGCGAAGAAATGTTTCCCATTGTTGACGAGAACGGGAACATCACAGGGGCGGCGACACGCGGAGAATGCCATAACGGAAGCAAACTGCTGCACCCCGTCGTACATTTGCATGTATTCAACTCCAAAGGAGAATTGTTCCTCCAGAAACGGCCGCAATGGAAAGACATACAGCCCGGGAAATGGGATACGTCTGTAGGAGGACATGTCGACCTGGGAGAAAGCGTGGAAATGGCACTGAAGCGCGAAGCACGGGAAGAACTTGGCATAGAGAACTTCACTCCCCAGCCGCTGAAGCATTATGTCTTTGAATCAGACAAGGAAAAAGAACTGGTATTCTCATACAAGACAATCTATGACGGGGCAATCGCTCCCAGCCAAGAACTGGACGGAGGACGCTTCTGGCCCATAGAAGACATCCGCAGCTCCATAGGGAAAAAAGTATTCACCCCAAATTTCGAAAGGGAATTTGCGGAAACACTGGCTTTTTAAAGCCTTGCCGATTGGCAAACCCATCAGACTTGTCAGTCCGACCCTGCCGTTCTTACAGGGAAGAACTGCGATATCGGACTGACAAAATCAGGAAATGCCCTGATGCAAGCGTCCCATAAGTTTCCAGACGCAATCAATACTCCACTTTGTCTGCTTTTCCTTCCCAGTCCCGGAAAGCCTTGAGCGCCTCTTCCGGAAGCAACACTTCCGACTTCAGCCTGCGGTCTTCCGGCTTCAGCTCCAGCTCCTCATAAATGAAGGCATCATCAAAACCGATGGCCGCAGCATCACGCTTGCTGTTGCCGTAATACATACGGTCGATATGCGCCCAATAAATAGCCCCCAAACACATCGGGCAAGGCTCACAAGATGTATATATTTCACAACCGCTCAAATCAAATGTATTCAGTTTCCGGGCTGCCGCACGGATCGCACTGACCTCAGCATGAGCTGTGGGATCATGGTCAGACGTCACGCGATTGGTACCCACCGCCACAATTTCTCCGTCACGGGCGATTACCGCTCCAAACGGTCCTCCTCCCTCCGCCACATTCTTTACAGAAAGTTCAATGGCCTTACGCATCAATTCTTCTTTTGTCATAATCAATTTCTTTGTAGTGTTACATGCATTTTAAAGATAAACAAAAAAACGGAACATCCAGCCGTCTTTTAAGAAAACTTATCTGAAAAACAGCATAGCCGTTGGAGAAAAGGAAAATATTTCTAATTTTGTATTTTTAATCATCACTATTCTGGCCTATGAAAAACAAAATCCGTGTTCTGCTGCTGGCAGCTCTGTCTGCATTTATAAGCGCACAAGCGAAAACAACCCAGGAACTTGAACAGCTTACTTTCGCTGCCGACTCACTCTACTCGCTTGGGCAGATTGATGCTGCACTGGCTATCAGCGAAAAGATAATCCGGCTGGCCGAACAGACAGGCGATGAAGCGGCAATCACAAGCAGCTACACATCACAAGGCGTCTACCTGAGATCGTCCGGCAGAATTGAAGAGGCAGTAAAGGCATACGACACCGCACTGAAACATGCACGGCAGTTGCCCCAAGACTCACAAGAGAATCTGGAGGCGCTGACCACTCTGTACAATAACCTTGCGACCCTGCATCTGGACATGAAAAACGCAGAAAGGGCCGGAAAATATGCCGAAGAAGCAGTGAAACTGGCAGAAAAATGCGAAGACAAGGACTTCCGCTCGCAGATATTCGCGGTATGCTCCTCCATATTCATCAAACAGGAAAAATTCAGTCTGGCAAAAACTTATCTTACCAAAGCGACCGCCATCGCCCACGATTCGGGACAAACCGATGCGGAACTAAGTTCGCGTTCCTACTACCTGCTGGCACTATTCCGCAGCGGAGCCTCATCCGACGAAATAAACACATACATGGACGAAACGCAGAAGCTCACTCAAAAGGTGCAATCAACCATGACACTGGTCGTCTTTTACCAGATCCAGTTCATCATCCGACAGGCACAAAAGGATTATGCGAGAGCCATAGAAACAGCCGGAAACATACTGCATCTGCCGAACATCGGAGATTATCCTTTCCTGCTTTATGACATTTACAACAACCTCCACCTCACCTACAAGGAAACCGGCAACTACAAAATGGCATACGGCACGCTGCTCAAAGCCAAAGAGCTGAGCGATTCGCTTTTCGTTGACGAAAAAAGCCGGCAACTGGAAGAACTGTCCGAAAAATACGAAAGCCAGAAAAAGGAACTGGAACTGCAACAGCTGAACGAGAAAAGAACGCAGGAAAGGCACATCATGCAAGGCTGGATTATCGGGCTTGCATTCATTCTTACCATCGCTGTTTCAGCCGGCATTTATCTGCTGCAAAGACAGAAGCTGAAACTGGAGCGGCAAAAGCGGAAAGCAAGGGAGCAGGAAAAGCAGTTTGAACAATTGCAGCGGAGCACCGAACTGCAAATGACACACGATTACCTGGAGCAACTGGAAGAAGAACGTTCCCGGCTTGCCAAAGAACTGCACGACGGCATCTGCAACGACCTGCTTGCGCTGGAAATGAAAATACAGTCAGAATCCGAAAATACCAAAAACGAATGGACAGAAAACCTGAAGCACACCCGTGAAAATATCCGGAAAGTATCGCACGCCCTGCTGCCTCCCACTTTCCAGGCAGCAACCATCGATCAGATTCTGAGAAGTTATCTGAATGACTTGTCTGCCGGCCGATGCAGAATCAGCCTCATCACGCTGCCGGAAGACGCCGACTGGTCGGTGCTTCCCGACGAAATGGCACTGAACATCTACCGCATTATCCAGGAAGCCACAGGCAATGCACTGAAACACGCTTCGGCCTCGGTGATAGAAGTTTCACTCAAATGGGAACTGCCCGATCTGGTGCTGAACGTAACAGACAACGGAAAAGGCATCTCGGAAGGAAGGAAAGCCACCGGACTGCGCTCCATCAAGGAAAGGGCCAAAGACCTGAAAGCCAAACTGCACATACAAACTTCTGAAGCGGGAAGCAGCGTGGAAGTGACGATTCCTATATTCCGATAAAAAACCACGGGAAGCCGTGGGAATTATTTCATCCACTATGGCTATTTTTGTAAAAAATTAGGATATTATAGGAGAATGACATATAGCATAGCCATCATAGACGACCATTCGCTGATTCTGGAAGGACTCAGAAGCCTTTTGAAGGATCTGCCTGACGTTACAGAAATTCTTGAAGCGCATAATGGAACTGAAATGCTGGCTTTGCTGAAAGACAAGGAGTTTCAGGCGTGCATCGTAGATCTGGACTTGCCGGACATCGACGGCTTTGCCCTGATAGACGCCATAAAGAAGGAAAAGCCTGATACAAAAATCATTGTATGCACCATGCACGAAGAGGTCTGGATTGTGAACAGACTGAAGCATCCGTCAATCAGCGGAGTCGTATTCAAGTCATCTGCATCCGAACATATCCAGGAAGCCGTGCAGCAAGTAATAAACGACGGAACCAGTTACTATTGCCCGCACTTCAAGAAACTGTATAAGGAAAAACAGGCAAACACGGCCAATATGATCAACCAGCCTCCCACGACACGCGAGCTGGACATACTGAAAAGCATAGCCAAAGGCATGAACACACACGAAATTTCAGAACATCTGTTCATATCCGAAAACACCGTAGAATGGCATCGCAAAAATCTGATGCTGAAATTCGGCGCACGGAATGCAACCGATCTGGTCATCAAGGCCCTGGCTAAAGGATTCCTCAGCATCCCGCTGGAATAAGACAAGAAAAGGCAAAGAGATAAACCATTTATTGTTTCATTAAAATTTTACCGCTATGAAAACGAGCAGTCTATGGAAAGCGGTCGCGCTTTCCGCATGTATCGTCTTGGGAACAGCCTGCGCAAGCAATGACAAAAAGGCTGAGTCTTCCGGCACACCAGAAACAGCCGAATCTGTTTCTCCCGCAGAAAACGGCATACTCGAAGAGGTGCTGGAACTGATTGAGAACGGCATTTCGGAAGTAAAAAAGGATGCCAATCCGCAAAAAGCCATGATGGTCATGAAAGAAACCAGCGAGTCGATTGACAAAGTATGCGAAAAACACGGAACAACGCTTTCCGAATGGAAAAAGACACTGTCGGAAAGCGACCTGCAGAAGTATGAAAAGACAACGGCCGATTTCTTGAACGAATGCAAGAAAATCAAATAAACCAATAACACTCAACCATGAAGAAATTTTTCCAATATGCATTAGCCTGCACACTGGCGTTTACAGCTTATGCGTGCAGCGAAGACGAGAACACCCCCACTCCTCCTCCGTCGAAAGGAGAGCAAGCCGTGGAGCAAGTCATCAACGTGCTTGAAGAAAAGCCGGAACTGAGCCAGTTTGCCGAACTGCTCAAAACAGCCGACGTGTCAGACCTTCAGGAGGAAAAACTGACCGTTTTCGCCGTAAAGAACGAAACCGCAGCATGGAACAGAAGCCGTGCGCTCGCCATGGACTCAACGGCACTGAAACGGCACATAGCCAAAGGAAGCTACACGAAAGACCAGCTCACGGACGGAACCGTACTGAAGAGCATCAATGAAGAGAACCTGTACATCACGCGCGAAGGAAATGCCGTGTCGGTAAACGGAGTGGAAATCGAAGGGGAAGCGATTCCGGCAGGAAACAGCTACATCTATGTAGTGCCGGAAATAATAGAGTCGCAGGCCGAACCGACAATCCCTCAGGATTCTGTCAGTGTAAGCGACATCAGCTACTTGTGGCGGAACACCATGAACAACTATCTTTCCAAAAACTGGGAAGTAGAAGCGAAACTGACAACCGGATACGGAGGATTCACCTACAATGACATTGCGGAACTCTCCGACGAATACTGGAATACGGCATATCAGACCCTGGCGGAAGGAGAAAAGTATCTGGCGCAATTGGCAGAATCAGAAGAAGGCAGAAATCTTTCCGACACCATCAAAGTGGAAAAGGCACTCATACAGACACAGCTTTACGGATATTACGGCAAGTACGTTGACGGAGAGAATGTCTGCACAGCCGACGATCTCATTTTGTCTTGTGAAACCTTAGTTGACCTCTTGCCTGGAGCCATGCGCGATGCAGCAAGCCTTCTGAGCGCAAAGGTCCTGCTCTATAATGAACAATATGCAGGAGCCGTCACCTATTCCGAAATGATTCTGGCAAACGGCAACTACGCCCTCGGCGAAAACGAAGTCATCTGGAAAGGATATACCGACGCTTTCGGAAGCAGTGTAGACCCGCTGCTGCTCCAGGAAGTCTATATCATAGCCGCTATCGCCCACTATAAGAATGGAAATGTTCCCAAAGCGCTTGAACTGCTGAATGTCATTGCAGAGCCGCCTATCTCCAGCATAGAAGACATTGACACAAGCATCTATCTTAACCTTCTCAAAGGGACAGGAGAAACCTATCCCTACTATCGTCTGCTGACATCCATGGACATCAGCGTAAGCTATCCGCTAGACTTCGGATTCGACATAAGCAAACACTTGCTGCTGCCTGTCCCGCAAGACGCACTGAACGAAAACACGGGACTCATACAGAATCCCAATTATGACAACTAAACCTCTCTTCTATAAATATTAACAAAGAAAATCCCGGCCGGAGCTGATCTGGTCGGGATTCCTTATATATCGGGGAAAGAAGATTACATCATTCCGCCCATACCGCCCATGCCGGCAGCCGGCATTTCAGGCTTTTCTTCCTTCTTTTCAACGATTACACATTCGGTGGTCAGGAACATGCCTGCGATTGATGCGGCATTCTCAAGAGCCACACGTGTAACCTTGGCAGGGTCAACCACACCGGCAGCATGCAGGTGTTCGTAAACGTCTGTACGTGCATTGTAACCGAAGTCGCCTTCACCTTCACGAACCTTCTGAACAACTACTGCACCTTCCTTGCCTGCGTTGGCAACGATCTGACGCAGCGGCTCTTCGATGGCACGCTTGATGATTTCGATACCCGTAGTTTCGTCTGCATTGTCACCCTTCAGGCCTTCCAGCGCATCGATTGCACGGATGTAGGCTACACCGCCGCCCGGAACGATACCTTCTTCGATTGCGGCGCGGGTTGCGCACAACGCATCGTCTACACGGTCTTTCTTTTCTTTCATTTCCACTTCAGAAGCAGCGCCTACATACAGAACAGCCACACCGCCTGAAAGTTTTGCCAGACGTTCCTGAAGTTTTTCCTTGTCGTAGCTTGAAGTCGTATTCTTGATTTCAGCCTTGATCTGGTTGATACGTTCGTGGATGTTTTCCTTGCTTCCTGCACCGTTCACGATCGTCGTGTTTTCTTTCGTAATCGTAACCTTGTCGCAAGAACCCAGCATCTCAAGCGTAGCCTGCTCCAGTTTCAAGCCCTTTTCTTCGCTGATAACCACGCCGCCCGTCAAGATTGCAATATCTTCCAGCATAGCCTTGCGGCGGTCGCCGAATCCCGGAGCTTTCACGGCACAGATCTTCAGCTGGCTGCGCAGACGGTTTACAACCAACGTAGTCAAGGCTTCGCTGTCAACATCTTCTGCAATTACCAGCAACGGACGCCCGCTCTGTACAGCCGGTTCCAGAATAGGCAAGAAATCTTTCAGGTTGCTGATCTTCTTGTCGTAAATCAGGATATACGGATGTTCCATCACGCACTCCATCTTTTCAGCGTCTGTCACGAAATATGCCGACAAGTAACCGCGGTCGAACTGCATACCTTCAACGACACCGATTGTAGTGTCAGTACCCTTGGCTTCTTCGATGGTGATTACACCGTCTTTGGAAACCTTGCGCATTGCATCTGCAATCAGCTTTCCGATCTGCGGATCGTTGTTTGCAGAAACGGTTGCAACCTGCTCGATCTTGTCATAGTTGTCGCCAACGGTTTCAGCCTGAGCCTTGATTGATTCAACGACCTTTGCCACGGCCTTGTCGATACCGCGCTTCAAGTCCATCGGATTCGCTCCTGCCGTAACGTTCTTCAAGCCTACGCCTACGATCGACTGAGCCAGTACGGTTGCAGTGGTAGTACCGTCACCCGCATCGTCACCCGTCTTCGAAGCGACCGACTTGACAAGCTGCGCTCCTGTATTCTGGAAAGCATCAGCCAGTTCAATTTCCTTTGCCACCGTCACACCGTCCTTCGTGATGTGCGGAGCGCCGAATTTCTTTTCGATGATCACGTTACGTCCTTTCGGACCCAGTGTTACTTTCACAGCGTTAGCCAGTTCGTCAACACCTTTTTTCAACTGGTCACGCGCATCGATATTGAAAAGTATTTCTTTTGCCATAATTCTTCTGATTTTTAAGTTCTTTATCCATTAAAATTAACCAAGCACTGCAAGCACGTCGCTCTGGCGCATCATCAAGTATTTGACGCCTTCATATTCGATTTCAGTGCCCGAATATTTGCCGTACAATACCTTGTCACCTACCTTCAAGACCATTTCCTCGTCTTTTGTTCCGTGACCTACCGCTACAACTTCGCCCTGCAACGGTTTTTCTTTCGCTGTATCAGGAATAATGATACCGCCAACTGTCTTTTCTTCGGCCGGAGCCGGAAGAATCAGCACTCTGTCTGCCAATGGTTTAATGTTCATAGTCTTTATATTTAAATTGTTTGTATTTTTGTTTTCCACGTCCCCGGAAGGACGCTAAGCACACTGCCAAAAGTGTGCCACACAGACAAATCTGACAATATGGCACCATATACTGACAAGTCCCCCCCACGACTGACAGTCTTGCTTCCCTTTTTGCAGAGCCGGTTCCGTATCCTTGCCCGCCCCGCACCGCACAAGGAATGGACTTGCGCGGAAAGGCAGGCACCGGATACACGCCGGGAATTCCGTTCCACATTGCGGTTTCTTCATTCCACAACGTGGTTTGTATGTTCCACAATGTAGTTTATACATTCCACATCGTGAAATGCAGAACCATACAGCCCATGCCTGCCTTGCCGGCCCGCACGAAAGGATTTTCCGCCCCTGCCCCATCCGCATCTGAGAGCGGTTTGCAAGAACATCTCTCCGCTTCCAGGCGGAAGGCAGCAGCCCGCCCGACGGAAAAAGGCGGAGAAAACATCCCGAAAACAATTCTCAAACTGAGGCAGAGCAAAATTCAAACGGGCTCTTAAACACGCTCTTAAGTTTTCATGCAAATCTTTTTAAAATCGTCCGGACACTTGCGATTAAATCAGAAAATAATTATCTTTACACCCGTAACTTAACCAAAAGATTTATGAACGCCCGTTTGAGAACACTTGTACTGACAGCAATCGCTTCATGCGGCCTGACCATGGGCGCGCCTTATGCGCACGCATCCAATGCGGCCCAAAACGATTTTGAAGTATTTATGCAGAAAATACGCAACAGCGTAAAAAAGAACCCGTCGATCGACAGCGACCTCGCGAAGTTTAAAGATGACGGCTCGTTTGCAGATGTGGACTACACCAATACGGCCATGACCAACTGGGATCCCATCAAACACATCGAACGCCTGCAAAATTTCGCATACGCCTACACGAATCCCGACAACAAGCATTATCAGGACGAAGCCGTATACGACAAGATTGTCAAAGGGCTCGAATACTGGTATGCGCAAGATCCGGAAAGCGACAACTGGTGGCACAACCAGATTTCGGAACCGCAGAAAATAGGCGTACTGCTGATCCAGATGCGCAGCGGAAAGAAACAGGTGCCGGAAGACATTGAAGCAAAAACGCTCGAACGCATCCTCAAAGACGGAGGCGAACCGGAGAAATGGACGGGAGCCAACCGCACGGACATCGCCCTGCACTGGATCTACCGCGCCTGCCTGACAGAAAACGCCGCCGACCTGAAGCGTGCAATCGACAATGTGTTCAGCCCCGTGGAATACACCACAGGCGAAGGCTTCCAGTACGACAACAGCTACTTCCAGCACGGAACGCAGCTCTATATCGGAGGATACGGCGATGAAATCCTGAAGGGAGTGACTCAGGTTGCATCGTATGCCCTGGGAACAAGCTACGAACTGAGCAAGGACAAAGTGGAACTGCTCAGCAAATTCATGCGCGAAACCTACTACCGCTCCGTGCGCGGACAGAACATGATGTGGGATATCATCGGACGAAGCATGAGCCGCCCGAACGCAACCAAGAAACAGAACACGGCCATATATGCCAAACGGATGATTGACATCGACCCGGAACACGCCGAAGAGTTCAAGAACATCGTGGCCCGGCTGAACCGCAAGAAACCGGCCGACTACAAGACGAGAAACGGACATATACATTATTATATAGGCGACTATTCGCTCTACACAAGCCCTTCTTACGCAATGGATGTCCGGCTGGCATCGACCCGCACAAAGAAGTGCGAATACGGCAACAAGGAAAACCTGAAGACTTATTTCCTTTCATACGGATGCACCTGCATCACACAGACGGGAGATGAATACTACAACATCTTCCCCGTATGGGACTGGCGGCACATCCCGGGCACCACTGCACCTCAGGTAGAAAAGATTCCGATGGACGACAAGGCATGGGGCATGAACGGAACATCCACTTTTGCCGGAGGCGTTTCCGACAGCATCATGGGAGCGACTGCATTTTCATACACCGACACGAAAGAAGAAGTCAACCTCAGTGCAAAGAAAAGCTGGTACTTCTTCGGCGATGAAGTGGTTTGCCTTGGAGCCGGAATCAGTTCAACGACAAACGTACCGGTACACACAACCATAAACCAGTGCTTCCTCGGAGCATTCAACATGAACGCAAAGACGCTTGAACACCCCAACTGGATCATAAACGACAATATCGGCTACCTCTTCCCGCAAGAAGAGAAGGTGTTCTTCACTTCTCAGGAACAGAAAGGAAAATGGAGCGACATCAATACCAGCAAGAGCAAGAAGGAAGAATCGCACCATGTGTTCACGGTGGGAATCGATCACGGTGTAGCCCCCAAGAACGCAAGCTATGCCTACATCGTGGTTCCGAACAAGAAGTCGGAAAAGGAAATGGAGACATACTACAAGAACAATCCGATTGAAATCCTGTCGAACACAGACAAGATCCAGGCTGTCCGCAACACTGAAGACGGCGTATGGATGGTAACGTTCTTCGAAGCCGGAACAATGAAGCACAAAGACTTGAGCGTAACCGCCGACAAGCCGTGCGTCCTGATGGTGAAGGATCTCACTTCAAAAGCGGCAACCTTGCATATCGCTGACCCGGGACAAACCCAGACCGCCATCAAGGTTACAATAAAGAACGGAAAGAAAGAGCAGTCGGTAACTGCTGACTTTGCAAATACCGGCATTCATGCCGGAGCAACCAAAGCCTACCGGATGGCTTTCTGAGAAACGACTTTCACTGATACAGAAAGGGAGGGTGCCCGCAAGGTCATCCTCCCTTTCTGTATCTTCCGCACGGAATATCAGCCGGTGAGCCGTCCGAACGTCTTTTTGCCCTTTATCTTGCTCTGCCACAAAATACTGAAGCGGAAACGTTCCGGTATATCTTCCGTAACGCTCCGGGCTATATTCTCTTTCCGGTCGGCAACGAACGAAGGAA
Source organism: Bacteroides sp. ET225 (assembly GCF_024733745.1). NCBI lineage: Bacteria > Pseudomonadati > Bacteroidota > Bacteroidia > Bacteroidales > Bacteroidaceae > Bacteroides > Bacteroides sp. ET225. The sequence continues at coordinate 27,976 of NZ_JANRHN010000014.1, forward strand.
GCATCCGCCTGAAATCGCGCCGGGCCTTCAATACAGCCTTGAAGCCGGAGGTTTCTCCTTTCAGCAAAAAGGCCAAAGCCGCCACATAGTCAAGTATTTTACGGACAGCCATCACATGGCGCAGCTCCGGCTCAGGAAGATTCTTATACAGCATCAGCAGATTGTTCCTGAAATTGAGGTAGGTCTTGCGGGGACTCTCCTTCTTCAAAGTGGCGCCTCCCACATGATACACCACCGAAGCAGGCACACAAAAAAGCAGATATCCCCTGCTCCGCAAGCGCCAGCACAAATCAATTTCCTCCATATGAGCAAAAAAACGGCCGTCAAGTCCGCCCGCTTCCCGATAAGCGTCCAGCCTGATCATCAATGCCGCTCCCGAAGCCCAGAACACCGGAAGCGGAGTGTCATACTGTCCGGCGTCGGCCTCCACATGTTCAAATATACGTCCCCGGCAAAAAGGATAGCCGTAGCGATCCATAAATCCGCCGGCGGCACCGGCATATTCAAACCTCGTCCTGTCATTATACCCCAGCAGTTTGGGCTGGCAGGCCGCCACATCGGGATGCCTGTCCATAAAATCAGCCAGCGTGTCAAGCCACCCCGGAGTAACTTCCACATCGCTGTTCAGCAAGACGACATATCGGGCCTCAACACATTCCAGCGCCTTATTATAGCCGTCGGCAAAACCGTAATTACGGTCCAAGGCAATCAGGCGGACAGAAGGAAATTCTTTTTCAACCACTCCCCGCGAAGAGTCAGCCGAAGCATTGTCCGCCACACAGACCTCCACATCCGCTCCCGAAGAAAATTCCACCACCGAAGGCAGAAAACGGCGGAGCATCTCAGCGCCATTCCAGTTCAATATGACAACTGAAACCTTTTTCATAACATCATCCCTTTCAACGCCGTACCGTCTTCATTGAAATCGCCCAGACGCACTTTCAGCAAATGGTTGTCAAGAGCGTCGTTATGCTCCATCTCCACACGGATATAGTTCCGGGTGAATCCGTGCATAGGCATTCCGGCCCGGGCTTTTTCCATCAGCACTTCCGCCTCCCGTCCGATATGCCGCGCATAAAACGCATGCAGTTTCTGCTCCGACAAGGCAAGCAAACGCTGGCTGCGCTCATGCTTTTCTTCCGGAGAAACCACATAGTCTATTTTCAGAGCCTGAGTGCCCGGACGCTCCGAATAGCTGAACACATGCAACTGCGTTACATCCAGGCCTTCTATAAATTCATAAGCACGGTCAAAGTATTCGGGCGTTTCCCCGCGAGTCCCCACAATCACATCCACACCGATAAAAGCGTCAGGCATCAGCTTTTTCACCGTATGGATCTTGGATGCGAACAGTGCCGTGTCATAACGCCTGCGCATCAGTTTCAGCACTTCGTCACACCCCGACTGCAAGGGTATATGAAAGTGAGGCATGAAATGCCTGGAACGGGAAACAAAGTCAATAATCTCATCCGTCAGCAAATTAGGCTCGATAGAGGATATGCGATAGCGTTCCATCCCGTCCACTTCATCGAGAGCCTTTACCAGATCGAAGAACGTTTCGCCTGTCGACTTTCCAAAATCGCCGATATTCACTCCGGTGAGCACGATTTCTTTACCGCCTTCCGCCACAACCTGACGCGCCTGAGCCACCAGGTCTTCTATCTTTCCGTTACGGCTTCTGCCCCGGGCAAAGGGAATAGTGCAATACGAACAGAAGTAATCGCAACCATCCTGCACCTTCAGAAAATACCGCGTGCGGTCGCCGCGTGAACAGGAAGGCGAAAAACTCCGGATATCTTTTACGGCTGTCGTAACGGCCTCTCCGTGAGTCTTCTTCTCCAGATTCCCAAGGTAACTCACCAAATCGCCCTTCTGCTCTGCGCCCAGCACCAGATCCACGCCCTCAATATCCGCGATCTGTTCCGGCTTCAACTGGGCATAACAGCCGGTCACTACGACAAAAGCTCCCGGATGCTGGCGCACCAGTTTATGGATAGCCTGCCTGCACTTCTTGTCCGCAACATCTGTAACAGAACATGTGTTGACTATGCATATGTCTGCCCTCTCTCCTCTCCTGGCCGTACGGACGCCGGCTTCCTTCAATATTTTACCTATAGAAGACGTTTCCGCAAAGTTCAGTTTGCAGCCCAACGTATAGTAAACAGCTTTCTTATCTTGAAAAACAGTCGTATCAATCATATTTTCTCCTTTTATATAAGGTGCAAAGGTATATATAATTTTGTGATTCCTGCCATAAAGAAAAAACATTCAATTTCCATTCAAAAAGACGTGTTATAAAACACATTGATTCACAAGCGAATATATTTTACAACATATTTTTTTGAAAAAAAGTTGGCAACAGAAGAACAACGTATTCAAAAAGTCCATATATTTGCAGCGTTTTAAGAGAACAACATAAGTATTACAGATTTAAAAGCAAAAGAAAATGAAAAAATTGGTATTTTTGTTCGTAGCTTTCGCTGCTGTTTCTTTCGCATCTTGCGGAAACAAAGCAGCTAACACTGAAACTGCAGCTGACTCTGCAGCAGTTGAAACAGTAGAAGAAGCAGCTCCGGTTATTGATTCAACAGCAGTTGCAGCTGATTCTACAGCAGCTGATTCAGCAGTTGTTGCTGAATAATCTCGGACAAGAGAGAATTGAAAGTCTGTAAGCTCAGCCTACAGACTTTTTTTGTGCCCGTACGCAAAGGGTCCCGCACAAAAAAGGAACAAGGATGTGTCAGCGAGCAATCTGAACACATCCTTGTCTTTTATACAGTCTGCTGTCTGCAAACTTGATACAGTCAGCTAAAGCTTATTTTTTTGTTCCCCATTCTTTAGCTCCCTGCTCTTTCAGCTTTGCAGTAAATGCCGCTGCCTTTTCTGCAGCTGCCTTTTCATCCTCAGGGCTTGCAAAAGCATGTTTGTATCCTTTTACTACATTCCATTCACCGCGTGTGAAATCCGGGAAAGCAACCGGAGCACAACCGTTGTCCATCGAGAGCTCGCCCAATTCAGCCAGACAGCACCACTCTGCCAAGTCATAAACATCCATATCCAACGGAAGTCCGTTCTGCAGGCAATATACAAGACGGCTGTCCATAATGAAGTCCATACCGCCATGACCGCCTACTTCTTTTGCCATCTCGCCATATTTTTTCAGAATAGGATGCTGGTACTTCTCAACCAGGGCCTTCATTTCAGCTTCCGGCAAGAAACTATGTGCACTCAGGTCGTCAACTTTCGGCTGCACGCCCGATGCGCTCAACTGGTCAGCCTCTACCGCATATCCCTCAACCGGATATTTGTTTGCAAAGCCTTTCGTTCCGGTCAGCTGATACAGGCGGTTATACGGCTGAGGTGTCATAACATTGTGCTGAATTTCGATAACCTTTCCATTCTCCGTGCGGATAAGGGTTGTTGTATGATCGCCGTTGCGGAAATTGTTGCAAGTAGAATCCGTGCGAGCCTCAACCAGTGCCTTGCCCACAACCGACTTGGTATCCATAGCCACCAATGTCTTCATGCGGTCGCCACGATGGATGTTCAATGCCTGCGCTACCGGGCCAAGGCCGTGAGTGGCATACACATCGCCACGATGACGCATGTTATAATCCAGACGCCAGCCCAGCTTGTCATTCTCTCCATTCTTCCAGTAGTAGTCCCAGAACTGGTCGAGATTATGAATGTATGCGCCCTGCGCACGGATCACTTCACCGAACACTCCATGCTGTGCCATGTTCAGCGTATTCATTTCGAACCAGTCATAGCAGCAGTTTTCGAGGATAAAGCAGTGCTTGCGAGTCTTTTCGCTCAAATTGATCAGTGTCCAGCACTCTTCCAGATTCATAGCAGAAGGAACTTCGATAGCTACATTCTTTCCATTTTCCAACGCACATTTGGCAATCGGGAAGTGATGCATCCAGTCGGCTGCAATATACACAAGGTCGATGTCCTCGCGTTTGCAAAGCTCTTCGTATCCTTTTTCTCCCGAATAGATGGCAGCTTTCGGCAACGAAGCCTTTTCCAGGTATTTCTGGCATTTTTCTGCACGTTCCTTTTCATAGTCGCAAAGAGCTACAATCTGAGTTCCAGGAATATAAGTGAATCTTTCCACAGCACCGGGACCGCGCATACCCAGACCGACAAATCCCACACGAACGACTTCCATCTTCGGAACAGTCAGTCCGATTACACTCTTCTGACCTTCCGGACGCTCGGGAGTTTCCACAACAATTGTTCCTTTATCCCAACTCCAGCGAGTTCCGCGCTCGTTCATCTGCACAGCAGTCGATTGCTGTGAAGTGCAGGCGCACAAGGCTGCTGCACAAATTCCCAACATTAAAGCTTTAAATTTTCTCATGTTTTTTATATTTAGGTTAATAAAAATGATTCAAGTCTTTTACCAGCCGGAATGTTCATGTTCGTTCACGGAAGAATCAGCCTTGCGTGTCCGTTCCCCATTATAGAACCACTCAATCTCATCAGCATATTTCTTGCCGCCGGCACGGACTACAGCCTTCAGCGTATTCTTTCCTTCGGCCAGAGTCACATTGTCGAACACATAATGCACATCCGTATAGCCCCGGCGCACACCATCCAGTTTCTGTCCGTTCAAATAGATCTCCGGAACGCCTACGTTAGAGTAGACTGTAACAGAAGTGTTTTTCCGCTCACGGTTCACATTGCGCCGCTGGGTCAGATAGACCACCGGATCCTTGCTCCAGTTCGCCTTATACCAAAAATATGAATCTTTTTTTGTTTTCCGGTCAAAGGTAATCAATCCTTTTGAATTACGAGCAATAATCCCCCCTCTTTTCCACATCGGAACGGCAAAATCGAACATATTCCACAGATAAGAAGCAATAATGTACGGATGCTCCGCAATAACTCCCCACTGATATTCGTGCGTCTTGGTCTGAAAAGTTTCCGGATAGAACGATGCGCCCCAGTTCAGGGCATCGCCCAACACTTCAGTCTGATGCGCAATATTGGCATCCGCTCCATATTCCGTCAGCATCAGACGCTGCCAGGGATATTTCTTTTCAAGTCCCTCAACCCACGGAAGAATGTCCTGCACCCTCTTTTCATACCATCCGAAATAACGGTTCATCCCCTGTATGTCGGCATTCTGGTTCACCGGATGCTCGGCGTGACCGTATCCGTTGACAGCCGCTGTAAAACGGTCCGGATCTTCCGTCTTGCACAAGTCGTGAATCGAACGGGTGAGAGCGGCAGTATATTCATGCGGATGATACACCTCATTATGGATGCCCCACACATAGATGGACGGATGGTTGAAGCTCTGACGGATCAGCTCACGCATCTGCTGGTGCGCATTGTCCCATTCCTCACCCGTCACACGGTTCACGAAAGGTATCTCTGCCCAGATGATCAGCCCCAGCGAGTCGCAGCGCGAATAGATATAGTCCGACTGCTGATAATGCGCAAAGCGTACCGTTGTGGCGCCGATATCCATGATGGCAGCCAAATCGAAGTCATGCTCCTTGTTAGTCAACGCACTTCCAAGCCCCCACCAGTCCTGATGGCGCGTCACTCCATACATCGGATACTTCTCTCCGTTGAGGAAGAAGCCTTTTCCTGCCACGATTTCATACTTGCGAAGTCCCAAAGGCTGAACCACTTCGTCAAGCACACGTCCGTTGCTGGAAAGCCTCGACACCACCTTATAAAGATAAGGGTCCTTTCGTCCGTTCCACAGGTGCGGCCTGTTCATCTTGAAAGTAGAAGCATAACACTTCATGCCCTGAGGAGTAAGGTCGAACGACTGCACGTGACGCTTCACCAGCTTTCCCTCCGCATCATAAACGGCATTCTCAAGCTCCACCGGAACCGGAGCCAGCGAAGCATTGTCCACCTTCACCTTCACGGTTACCTCCGCCGACTTTTTCGACACGTTCTTCTGCGTAATGTACACGCCGGACGAAGCGCAGTCGTTTACGGCAATGGCGCACGGTTCGGTCGTCACCAGCCACACCGGACGGTAAATGCCGCCATACACGCCAAACAAATTATGATTCACCGGAATCACATCCGGACGCGCCGTATTGTCCGCCTTCACCACGATTTCGTTTTCCTTTCCCCACTTGATCTGAGGTCCAAGCTCACACACGAAAGCAGAATAGCCTCCCTTATGCGTTCCGGCCAGATAACCATTGATATATACCTCGGCACACGAGCCTACCCCCTCAAAGCGAAGATAAACCCGCTTCTCTTTCATCGACTCCGGGAAGGTGAAACGCTTGCGGTAATACCCCTCTCCCTGATAAAAAGAAGCCACCTGGCGCTGCATGTCCTGCGCGTTCCACGTATGGGGAAGCGTAACTTTCTCCCACTTCCCGTCCCATTTCATGACGGTTTGCAGCGCATTTCCCGAAAAAGGTCCTTTCTTGAACTCCCACCCGTCATTAAAAGGAACTACCTCGCGGGCAGAAACGCGCTGAAACGCGCACAAGAACAAAGCGATCAAACTCAGAAACAAAATATTCTTTCTCATAGACTGAATCAAACAAAGGTTATATCAATTATTCAAACAATTTTTTATACTCGCAACCAGCCATCAGGAATGCGCCCACGCCATAAAACTCAGTCATCTCACGGGTCACCTTTTTAGGATCGGCTCCGATAGGCTGGACATAGCCCAGCTTGCCGTCGCTTTCAACGGCACCGACCAGCGCTTTCCATCCCTTTTCTACAGCCGGAAGATACGTATCCCGCTCCAGCAGACCGGCATTGATGCCATAAGCAAGCGCATACACGATAAATCCGGTGGCGCTTGTTTCTGGCGATGGATACGACTTCGGGTCGAGCAGACTTGCGTGCCAATATCCGTCGGGGCTTTGCAGTTCGACCAAACGTTCTGCAAGTTCCACAAAAAGTTCTTCATAGAATTTCCGTGACGTTTCGTTCGGCGAAAAGGCTTTCAGAATTTCGGCCAGCCCGGCAATGACCCAGGCATTTCCTCTTCCCCAGAACACTTTTTCACCGTTAGCCTCACGCTGGGTAAAATAACGGGCGTCACGATAGAACAAATGCGCGTCCTTATCATAAAGGTACTCATAGCTGGCTTTGTATTCACGGTTGAGGAAATCCAGATACTTTCTGTCGCCCGTCAGCGAATAAAGTTTGGCATAAACCGGAGGAGCCATAAACAGAGCGTCGCACCACGACCATCTGTCAAGCGTCTCCATACGGCTATAATCCAGCTTCAACGAGGTCTGGGCAGGATTCTCCACAACCCAATTCGCCCTTGCCATGACAGGAGCCACCATCTTCCGGTCACCGTATTTAATATACAGGTCGATGAAGCTTTGTCCGACCGCTATAAAATCCGCATGATACATCCACTTTCCCATCTGAAAGTGATTGCGCCGGCCTATCCGGAGCAGCCAGTCATAATAAGTTTTGTCGCGGTCTTCTTTTTCCGCGATTTCAGCCCAGTCCACCATACCCATATACAGCGGGGCACGCGTCCAGTCCAGTTCGTCTTTAACCGCCCCGCTGTTCGGATGATCGATCTGCCAGTCGGCGACACGTTTCATAATTTCTTTTGTTTCTTTTCCCAGGTTGTCATTCCGTCCCCAGGCCGAAAAGGCCGAAAACAGCAAGCATACATAAATCAATGTTCGTTTCATAGGTTTTTCCTTTTAAGTCAAAAAATTGTTCTTTACAAAAATAAGAATGAAAAGACTCCGACGCAGGTTACAGCATATGATTCTGTGCAGCATTTTATCCTTTCGGATGAATTATGCACACTCTTCGGACGAAAGTGACATATACCTGCATCCTCCGGAGAAGAAGAATGACATTCCACCGGACTGTTTTCCTCGTTCCGCTCCCCATTCCCGGTCCGTACATTCCGGCACGCGCAAGCACATTCTGACGGTTTTCCGGCAATGCTTCCGCCTCCGCACCGCGTCAAATCCTGCATCTCCAGTCTAGAGATATACATCTCCAGACTAAAGATACATATATTCAGCCTAAAGACATATATCTTCAGGCTAGAGATACAGAAGACTTCGCCGTCCGTTACGGCCGGATGCGCAGAAAGCCCGGGCACACGCCCCGGGCGCATTTTTTCAGAAGCGAATATGCCGTCACAATTTTTTTCCGTAATTTTGCAAACATGTTAAAGTAAGCCTAAAGACATGAAAAAGACAACGCTAATCCTACTTGCCATCCTGTGTACCATCACCATGAAAGCTCAAAACCTCTACTTCAAGCATCTGGGGACAGAGGACGGACTGTCGCAAGTGCGTACACAGGCAATCTATCAGGATGAAACAGGAGCCGTATGGATCGGAACAGCTGAAGGACTGAGCCGCTACAACGGAACCAGCGTCAAGACATACTCTCTTCCGGACAGCCTTCTGAGCCTCTCCTCAGGCGGAATCGACCAGCTGTGCGGCAACAAACAAGGAAAAATCTACCTGCTTTCACAAGGAACGGCAACGGAATTCGACATCAGCAAGGAAAAATTCCGTCTGTTTGCCCAAGACATAAGAAGCATTTTCTGCGAGAAAGACACGCTATGGACAGCATCCAAAGACGGCATCTATTTCTATAAGCAGGAAAGCGAAAAGCCGGAACTGTTCGCCCGATTTGCCGAAACGTCGTATCAGGCCACCCATCTTTACGTCCAGAAGGACACGGTCTGGGCACTGAGTCCGATAAAGCTATACGCCATCCCGCGCAAATCTCCTTCCGCGCAGAAAACGCTCGCCACTTTCAAAGGCGACACGCAATGCCTGTATGTCGACAAAAGCGAAAACATATGGGTAGGAACCTGGAACGGAGTGCACCGGCTGTCCCCTTCCCGCAGCATCATCCGCTACGACAGCTCGTCCGGACAAGTATCCCACAACCAGATACGCTGCTTCACGGAAGACAACAAGGGAAACATCTGGATAGGAACCTACCGGGGACTAGACTGCTACCAGCCCGGAAGCGACTCGTGGAGCCACTACTCCGACTTTGGAGATTCGCCGAACACACTGAGCCACAACTCCATACTCACGCTTTACAAGGATAAGGACGGAAACATATGGGTAGGAACTTATTTCGGGGGAGTGAATGTTTTCAATCCGGGAAAAGACAACAACTATTTCTACTACGCCAATCCGCTCAGAAAAGACTGGCTCAACTTTTCCGTGATAGGCAAAATGACGGAAGACAACGACGGGAACCTTTGGATATGTACCGAAGGAGGAGGACTCAACTGCCTGGATATCCGGTCGGGAAAGTTCACGCACTACATGCACAAAGACGAAGACCCGCACAGCATTGGAAGCAACAACCTGAAATCCATCTATTTCCATCCGGAAACAGAAACGCTTTATACCGGCACCCATTTGGGAGGCCTGTACGTGCTGAACGTCCGCACGAAACAGGGACATACCTTGCAGCATACAAAAGGCGACCCGCATTCTCTGCCAAACAACATCGTAAATCAGATACAGCCCTATCAGAAGGGGCTGCTTGTCCTGACTCAAGGAGGGCTGGTGTACATGAACCGGGAAAACGAACAATTTTCCGATGTCAGCCAGAACCCCGAAGTCAGAAAAGTGCTCAGACGCCCGTATGCATACGAAACGTTCTTGCTCGACAAGCACAACCGCTTGTGGCTGGGACTGTCGAAAGGCGGAGTCGTCTGCGTCGACCTTACCACGTCGCACATATCCCAATACCAGTCGGCTCCTCTCTCGCTGGGAGAAATCACCCATATATTTGAAGACCGCTACGGAGATATCTTCGTAGGAAGCGCAGGGGCAGGCCTGTTCCGCTACCAGCGAAAAGAAGACAAGTTCAAGCAGTACAGCCTTCCAAGCGGTTTCTGCTACTATATCGGGGAGGCCAAACAGAACAATTGCCTGTATCTGATTCACGGCAAAGGCGCTTCCCTCTTCAATACGCAGACAGAAGTTGTGGAGAACACCTTCCGTCTTTTCAACCAAAGCTACAACAACAGCTCCTGCCTGTTCAGGGACAGGAAAGGAACCCTTTATATCGGAGGAAACAACGGCCTGGCTGTCCTGAAAAAAGAGAATACCGAACTGAAGCCTCTGAAGCCTCATTTCGACCGTCTCTTCATCTTCAGTCGTGAAGTGCAGCCGGAAAACGGTGACGGCATACTTTCCGCCATATTAGGAAAAACAGACAAGCTCAATCTGAAACACAGCCAAAACAACATCGCAATCGAAATAGCGACGTTCGATTATCTGGAGAACATACACTCCGGATTTGAATATACCTTAAAAGGATTCGACGAAAGCTGGAACCGGATGCAGGGAAACAAAATCACATACACCCATCTGGCTCCCGGAAACTATACGCTGAGGGTGCGACCGCTGACGGCAGGGGATTCTTCTCCTCTGGAGGCCAGCCTGAAAATCCACATCGCGCCTCCATTCTATGCCAGCACATGGGCCTACATTATATATATATGTATAGCAGGAGGCATTCTTTCTGTCATCCTGTCGTTCATAATCCGGCAGACAAGGCTGCGCACATCGCTCGACATAGCAAAAAATGAAAAGAGGCACATAGAAGAAATAAACCAACTGAAAATAAACTTCTTCACAAACGTGTCGCATGAGTTCAGAACCCCGCTGACGCTGATCCTGGGACAACTGGAAACTTTAATCCAGACAGACGAAATCGGCAACAGTGTGCGCAACAAACTGTCGCGCATCTACAGGAACGCGCTCGAAATGCGCAGGCTGATCTCTGAGCTGATGGATTTCCGCAAACAGGAACAGGGAGGGCTTGCCTTAAAGGTACGGGCGCTTGACCTCACAGACTTTATACGGAAAGCTTGCCAGCCATTCTCCGAATATGCCCGGGAAAAAGAAATAAACATGAAAGTCAAGGCGCAATCCGAGCCTCTTACAGCATGGATAGATCCTGTTCAGATGAAAAAAGTCATCTCAAACCTGCTCATGTGCGTTTTAAGATACACATCCTCCAAAGGGTGGATTGACGTAGAAGTACAGAAAATAAAGGACGAGGGAATCATTACGGTAACATATGCCGGCACAGAGGTTTCAGAAAAGGCCATCAGACATGTATTCGAGCAGTTTTATCAGGCGGAAGACACACCGGGAAACCTCAATGTAGTCACGGAAATCGGTCTGTCTGTCGCAAAAAACATCATCGAACTCCACCATGGAACAATTGATGTTTCCAGCGAAGAAGGAAACAGCACCCGATTCACCATCACACTGCCGCTAAGAGAAACCTGCTTCAGCCAAGAGGAACTGGCGTATGCAGACGAAGAGCCTGCCGTAATAGCTGATGATAAGAAATCACTCGCGCTCACAAGCATACTGGAAGAAAACGACTATGACAATGAAGCTGATGAGGAAAGCGATGATGCAGATGATGCAAACGACAGCAAGCCTGTCTTACTGCTGATTGAAAACGACCGTGAACTATGCTCCATACTCAAGGACGCTTTTGATGCAACCTACCACCTATATATAGCCAATGACGGACAAAAAGGATGGGAAAAGGCGCACCAGCTCCAACCGGATCTGATTATCTGCGACGTCACACTGCCGGACATTTCGGGAAAGGAACTGTGCTACAGGATAAAGAACAACGTGGAACTGGCCCACGTTTCCGTCATCCTGCTTACAGGACAAAGTTCGAGCGAACAGAAAATAGAAGCCTTCCGCTTCGGAGCCGACGACTACATAGTCAAGCCGTTTGATGTCAGCGTGCTGCAAGCCCGCTGCCGCAATCTGCTGAAGAACAAGAGCAGACTGATGGCTTATTGCAGTAACAAAGCGGTTCTGGAAACCACAGCAGAAGAAGCCATCAGCGAATCCGACAGAAAGCTGCTTCAGAGGTGTATCGACATCATACGCGAAAACTTTACCAACCAGGAATTCGATGTAACGGCTCTGGCCAATTCGCTCTGCATGGGACGGAGCAAGCTGTATACCAAATTCAAGCAGCTTGTCGGCCTTCCCCCCAACGAGTTCATGGTAAAAATCAAGATGGAAGAAGCCATGGCCCTATTGAAGGAGCATCCGGAACTCAACGTGTCGGAAATAGCCTCAAGACTGGGATTCTCTTCTCCCCGTTATTTCAGCAAACAGTTCAAGACGTTTTTCGGAATCACACCGCAGAACGTGCGCAGCAGAAAAGAAGAATAAAACTCATGGGGCTGTGTCAAAAACAAAAGAACTTCACAGAAATCTCTTTTAACCTGCGGCTTCCTTAACTCCTGCACGGTTTCGGGAGCCGCAATTTTTATGACCTCCCTCCCGGAAGAAGTCCGGACAATCCGCAAACTTTACAGTCCAGCATACTGGAAGGCTGGAACGTAAAACATAAAGGCATACAAACAGAAAATCAAAGCCTTTTTCGTCCGAAAACAAACTGCAATCCTGCCGAACCTTCAAAAAACTCATCCGCCCCTCAAAACTGCAGGCATCAAAAAATAAAGCCGAATCTGAAGGTATTAAAAATGATTTGACTACCCAATGTGACCAAAACGTCCGAAGAAGATGCTAATATCATCCGTAAAGACATTTGTGTACCATAATTCCCATACCGAAATATTTGTAGTATTCAAAATTCATTACTTTTGCAGCACAACAAAAGCTAAAAGTTGAGCACTTTTAAAAATTTCCGCATTTTTTTGCGAATAGAAAGAGTTCGGCCGGCAATAGAAAGACGAGCCTTCTCGCCTACATTTTTTGTTTAACTTAATATCTATTCATCCTTATGAAGAAACGAAGAAATCTTCTAAATCCTCAAAGAAGGATTTTACTCTGCACCTTATGCACACTGTATGGTGCAGGTATGGCAGCAAGTCCTGCAAGCAACGGAGCCATATCCGGATTGAACGATGTGCAAATCATCACACAGAAAGGCAGAACCATCAAAGGTACGGTAACAGACAATTTCGGTCCGGTGATAGGTGCCAATGTCCTTATAAAAGGCACAAAGAACGGAATGATTACCGATATGGACGGAAACTTCACACTAAACAATGTACCCGACGGCGCTATTCTGCAAATCTCCTACATCGGCTATGTAACTCAGGAAATTACAGTGGACAGCCGCAACCTTTATCAAATAAAAATGCAGGAAGACAACGAAACGCTGGATGAAGTTGTTGTTGTAGGATATGGGTCGCAGAAAAAAGTGAACCTTACGGGTTCTATCGGACAAATCGACTCGAAAGTGTTAGAAAGTCGTCCCATCACCAGCACGACGAGTGCTCTCCAAGGTACTATTCCTAATCTTCAGATTACAAACAGCAGCGGTGAGCCGGGACAGGCTGCCTCAATCAACGTACGCGGTACGACATCCATCAATGGAGGCAGCCCGCTAGTGCTCGTAGACGGTGTGGAAATGAGCCTTGACCTGGTTAACCCAAATGACATCGCCAATGTAACAGTATTAAAGGATGCCGCCGCTTCCGCCATCTACGGTGTACGTGCAGCATTTGGTGTAATTCTGGTAACCACAAAGAGCCCGCAAAAGGTTGAAAAGACAAGCGTAAGTTATTCGGGCAACTTTTCTTTCGCCCAGCCTTCTGTCATGCCTGAGTTCATTGAAAGCCAGTCGCAATTCGCCGAATGGATGAATGAAGCCTGTCTGAACGGCAATGTAGCAACCAAATACCGCGCAGACGTAATAGAAAAAATGAAAGCGTATGAGGCTGACCCTGCAAATAATCCGGCATACGAAGTGATTGACGGACAGCTTTACTACTACGGATACTCCAACTTCCGCGACAAGATGATCAAAAAGACATCTTTCACCCAACGCCATAACATCAACATCACCGGAGGAAGCGAAAAAACCCGCTTCTATACTTCCGTCGGCTATCTGGACCAGGGAGGACTCTACAAAGTAGGCGATGACAGCTTCAAACAACTGAACACACGCATCAACGTAGAGAACCAGACCACCAAATGGATGAAACTGGGCTTCAAGGCATTGTATAATTACAGCACCAATGACAAACCGCACACTTACCAAAGCAAAGATATCTGGGAACGCGTGGTGTTCAGCCAGCCAACCGACTTCATCGACGCATGGCAGAAAGACCCGCGCTATCCGGAGCTTGACCAGTTTGAAGGCATGTACATGATGAACAACCCGTATAAGATCTTACAGGATGCCGGAAGAAACAAGACTGACGAGCATGACGTTTGGCTGACCGCTTCGGCAGACTTCGACATACTGAAAGGATGGAAAGCGCATGTCGACTTCAACTATAACCTCAACTATCAGAAAGAATCAGACCACTCGAAACCGCTGACTTTCTTCGACGGTTCATTTGAAACGACCAACGGCGAAACTACGGAAAACTGGTTCGAGATGACCAACTACAACACCAGCTACTATTCGTTCAATGCCTACACGGATTATGAGCACACCTTTGGAGGAAAACATTACCTGAAAGCCATGATCGGTTTCAACCAGGAGCTGACCAAATATTCCACTTTCAGCGGAAGACGCTACAACATACTGAATGAACAACTGCCTACCTTAAGTTTAGGTTCCGGCAACCATGAAACGTCACAGAACGGCTACGAATGGGCTTTGCGCGGCGGATTCTTCCGTCTGAACTACATTTACAACGACCGTTACCTGTTTGAGTTCAACGGACGTTATGACGGTACCTCACGCTTCCCGTCAGACAACCGTTTCGTATTTCTTCCCTCATTCTCGGCAGCATGGCGCATCAGCGAAGAGAAATTCATGAAGAACACCCGTTCGTGGCTGGACAACCTGAAAGTCCGCGCTTCTTACGGTGTGCTGGGCAACCAGATGATTTCTTCCAGTGACTGGAGCGGAAACACACGCTATTATCCGTACATTCCGTTCATGAGCAGCGGAACATCGACAAACTGGATGCTGGGAAGTACATACGCCACCGTAATCAATCCAGGAAATCTGGTCAGCTCAGACCTTACCTGGGAAAAGGTTTCGACCGTAAATGCCGGTCTTGACCTGACTATCCTGCAACAGCGTCTTGATATGAGTTTCGACTATTATGTGCGTACCACATCAGACATGCTGATCAGAACTTCCTATCCGGATGTATTGGGAGCTACAGCTCCTCCCGCCAACTCTGCCGAGCTGAAGACTCGAGGATGGGAACTCTCGATGAAGTGGAGAGACAAAATAGGCCGGGACTTCAGCTATGAACTGGGACTTATATTGTCTGACTCTCAAGCCGAAATTACAAAGTATAACAACCCGACAGGTGACATCTCTACCCACTATGTAGGAAGCAAAATAGGTGAACTCTGGGGATATGAAACAGAAGGCTTGTTCCAAAGTGATGAAGAAGCTGCCAACTGGCACGACCAGTCAAAAATAAAGAATGTGGACTGGGGAGCAGGTGACATCAAGTTTAAGGATCAGAACGGTGACAAAGCTATCACTCCGGGTTCAGGAACATTGTCAGACCACGGCGATCAAGTTATCATCGGCAACACAACACCACGCTACCAGTACGGTATCACCGCCAACCTCACCTACAAAGATTTCTACATGAATATCTTCTTCCAGGGAATCGGCAAACGTGACGCATGGTTCAGCGGAAACGCTTTCTGGCCGGCAGCCACCCAATACTATAACGTACAGAAATGGCATGTGGAAGACTCCTGGTCGCCCGAAAATCCAGATGCATACCTGCCAATTCCCCGCGCTACGGACAACCGTAACCGCGTGGCAAGAACTGACCGTTATTTGCAGGACGCTTCTTATTGCCGCCTGAAAAACCTGACCATCGGATGGAACCTGCCGAAACGCTGGATCAGCAAAGCGTTCCTGACGAATGCTACAGTCTATGTGAGCGGAGAAAACTTGTTCTATATCAGCAAAATCAAAGGTCCGTATGACCCGGAAGCCGTAACAGGAAACGGTGCCATGGTTTATCCGTTTATGAGAACTTATTCTATCGGAGTTAACTTAACCTTCTAAAAACAAACAGAGATGAAACGATTCTATAAATATATGATAATGGGAGCAGCGGCACTGGGAGTGGCATCATGCAATGATTCTTTTCTAGACCGTACTCCGACTAATGACTTGAATGACGAAGCCTTCTGGAACACCACAGAAGATCTGGAAGCTTATTGCAATGGGATTTACAACGAAGCCGGGAACAACGGAAGCTATCTGTTCATGATAGGTTATAACAGCGATCCGTGGAGTGTAAAGCTTGCCGGTCCTTATACAATGGAAGCTATGTCAGACAACTTTGCAACGATGGACAGCAACCAGTCATGGGCCGCCACTTTGGCAGCCGGACGTGAAACTGTCGGCAACGGAGGAACAAACTATTGTGCATGGAACTGGACACTGCTGCGCCGTATCAATGTATTCCTCGCCAATTACGAAAAAGTACAGGCAGACGAAACAGCCAAACAGCCTTATCTGGGAGAAGCACTCTTCTTCCGTGCATGGTTCTACTTCTATATGGTGCAGAACTACGGAGATGTTCCGTTGATTACAACCCCGCTGAATACAGACTCTCCCGAACTGTACGGCGAACGTACTTCACGTGCTGACGTAATGAAGCAGGTGCTGACGGACATCAACGATGCCTCCACTTATCTTCCGGCAGACAACTGGGGAGAAAACCGTGTAACAAAAGGTGCGGCATTGGCACTGAAAAGCCGCATCTGCCTGTATGAAGGCACTTACCGCAAGTATCATCCCGAACTGAACCTGACGGACGGCGACTCATTTCTTCAGGAATGCGTAAACGCATACAACGAAATCAAGGATTTGGGCTACAGCATCCACGACACCGGAAATGTCAACGAAGACTATACGGCATTATTTACAACCGATGATTTGTCTACATTATCAGACGAGGTTATCTTCTACCGCAGATACGAAAACGGCATGTTGATGCACCGCATGTGTGGCTATACAGTAAATTTGCGCAACGGGGGTACCAAAGACTTCGTGGATGACTTCTTATACGTTGACAAAGCATCCAACCAGGCACTGCCGATTGCTGTAGCCCCCGGCTATAACAACGACACACCTGAACAGGAATTTGCCAACCGTGACCCTCGCCTGACACAAACCTTCCTTGCTCCCGGGAATGACGCAGCCAAAGAATTGTTTGAGGATGCCAACTTGGGAAAATTCACCTATCCGCGACTTGGCAACATGACCAACTGGCCTTCGCTGACCGGTTATCACACAATCAAATACTATATCCGTGAGCAAGACAAGAAAGGATTCGGCAACGAAACTCAGGATTATCCTATATTCCGCTATGCAGAAGTCCTGCTGAACTATGCCGAAGCTATGGCCGAACTGGGTAAATGCGACCAAACTGTTTTGGACGAAACGGTCAACAAGTTGCGTGATCGTGTAGATATGCCTCATCTGACAACTACACCGGTAGCAGACCCCAAGTATGCAAAATATGGCCTTGACAATCTTATCATTGAAATCCGTCGCGAACGCCGTGTGGAACTGAGCTTCGAGTTCCTGCGCTATCAGGATCTGATGCGCTGGGCATGGGGCGACAAACTGAAAGACCGTGTATTGGGAATGCGTCTGGAAGATGCGGACTTCAACGATCCGCGTTATGACGGAAATATCACTAAAGCTGGCTCTTCTAATGAAGGTGAGAATCCGGTATATGTATTCGTTGCAGAAGACGGCAAACAATATGTCGACGCATACGGAGGCACAAACTATGCAGCCGACAAGCGTTCATTCGACCCGAATAAAGACTATCTCCGTCCGATACCATTGGATGCCATCAGTGCCAACACGAATCTGAAGCAGAACCCGAACTGGCAATAACAACCCGGCAAATAACAGCTGAAAAGCGGAGCACAATCCGCCCATAACTTCAAGAGCCTGTCCGAATCCGTTCAACCAAAGTTAAATATTGTTTAACTCAAGGGATTTGGACAGGCTCTTTGATTGTAAAGAAAGTTTATTCTTTTTAAATTCGCCTACACATAGGAAAACAATTAATTATATCATTGCCATGAAAAAAACTTTTTTATTTTTAATCACGGCTCTTTCCTTCCTTTTATCCGGACAGGCCGCAGAAAAAGCAAAACACGTAGTACTGATAGGTTTGGACGGTTGGGGAGCCTACAGCGTATCGAAAGCAGAAATTCCAAACATCAGAAAAATGATGAATGAGGGATGCTATACACTGAAAAAACGCTCCGCCCTTCCGTCTTCAAGTGCCATCAACTGGGCTTCCATGTTCATGGGGGCAGGACCTGAACTGCACGGATATACACAATGGGGATCAAAAGTGCCGGAACTTCCTTCGCGCGAAGTGACCGAAAACGGCATATTTCCTACCATATTCTATCTGCTGCACAAAGCTCGTCCGGAAGCGGAGATAGGCTGCCTTTATGAATGGGAAGGCATCAAATATCTCGCAGATACGCTGGCTCTGGACTACCATGCACAAGCGCCCGACTATAACAAACATCCGGAAGCACTGTGCGGCATGGCAGAGAAATACATCAAAGAAAAAACTCCCGTCCTGCTTGCCGTATGTTTTGACAACCCGGATCACGTGGGCCATGCAGCCGGACACGATACCCCCGAATATTATGCCAAACTGAATGAACTGGACACATACGTAGCACGTATCGTACAGGCTGTCAAAGATGCAGGAATGTTTGACGAAACAATCTTCATCATCACAGCCGACCACGGAGGCATAAACAAAGGCCATGGAGGAAAAACAATGCAGGAAATGGAAACTCCATTCATCATCTGCGGAAAGAATGTAAAGAAAGGCGGAGAGTTCAGCGAAAGCATGATGCAGTATGACGTCGCTTCTACCATTGCCTATATATTCGGCCTCAAACAGCCTCAAGTATGGATCGGACGGCCGATGAAACAAGTCTTCAAATAACTCCCCTCCCGAAAAGAGGCTTACAAAACATCCTTAAAAACACTTATGAAAACCTACTGCTTACCTCTGATTATCCTACTAATAGCCATCTGTTCAGGAAAACAGGCCTACGCCGAAAGCACAGCAAACAACGATGAGTTTGAAACATTAATGCAGAAAATCCGCAAAGACTTTGCCGCCAATCCGTCAATCGACGAAATACTGAAGGAATACAACGATAAAGACGGTTCGTTTGCAGATGTAGACTATGCCAGTATCCAACGCACCAACTGGCCGCCCCTGGTACATATCGACCGTATCTATGACTTTGTATTTGCCTACACAAACCCTCAAAACAAATACTACAAAGACAATGCGCTGTATGAAAAAATAGTAAAGGGACTCGAATTCTGGCACCAAAGAAACCCCTGGTGCCACAACTGGTGGTATAACCAAATAGCCGAACCGCAAAAGCTGGGAGTGCTCCTCATACAAATGAGAACAGGAGCCAGACAGATCCCGGCCGACCTGGAAAAACGGATTCTCGACCGTATCAGGACAGATGGAGGCGACCCGGCCAAATGGACAGGAGCCAACCGGACGGACATTGCCTTGCACTGGATTTACCGTTCATGCCTGTCACGCAACGAGGCGGATCTGAAGAAGGCGCTGGAAAACGTTTATAATCCGATCGTCTATACCACCGAAGAAGGATTCCAATACGACAACAGCTATTTCCAGCACGGGCGCCAGCTATACATCGGAGGATACGGCGATGAGATTCTGAAAGGAATCACACAGGTTGCCATGTACACGAAAGGTACACAATATGCGCTCCCCAAAGACAAGCTGGATATTGTCAGCAAATTCATGCGCGAAACTTATTACCGGACTATCCGCGGACAATACATGCTGTTCGATGCAATGGGACGGAGTGTCAGCCGGCCCGGAGTACCCAACAAATCGGCAACAGCACTTTTCGCAAGCCGGATGATCGAACTGGATCCGTCGCATAAAGATGAATACAAAGCTATTGTTGAACGGCTGCAAGGCAAAAAGCCTGCCGAATATCAGGTAACTCCAAGCCATACGCATTATTTCAAGGGCGACTACACATTGCATGTGCGGCCGGCATATACCTTTGATGTCCGCATGACTTCCACCCGCACTTCTCGCCTGGAGTATGGAAATGGAGAAAACCTGAAAACTTACTTCGTTTCCGACGGCTGCACGAACATCGTCAGAAGAGGAAACGAATATGACGGCATTTTTCCCGTATGGAACTGGACACGGATTCCGGGAGTGACTGCCCCTCAGCTTGACTCCATACCTTTTGCTATAAGCGACTGGCAAACGCCGGGAACCTCCACTTTTGCCGGAGGAGTGTCGGACAGCCTTTACGGAGCTACAGCATACGTTTACACGGACAATTACAAAGGAATCAACACTGGAGCCCATAAAGCATGGTTCTTTTTCGATGATGAAGTGGTATGCCTGGGATCGGGCATAAGTTCAACCTCCGAATCTGAGGTCCAAACGACAGTCAACCAATGCCTGGCATCAACAGACGAACCGCTGTATGCATATGACGAACAGGTTTCGTCTTTGTCCTTAGGGCAAGAAAGAAGCGCCGGCATTGACTGGGCTGTCCACGACAACATCGGATACTTGTTTCCAGAAGGCGGGACAATCTTCATCAGCCACAAAAATCAGTCGGGAAACTGGTATGCCATAAACAACAGCGTCAACCGAAAAGAAAATATAAAGAAAAAAGTATTCACGATCGGATTCGAGCATAGAAAGCATCCCCAGAACGCCACTTATGCCTATATTGTAGTGCCGGGCAAAGGAACAGCATCTGAAATGCAGGCTTATCAGAAAGCGGACAATGTTAGGATTCTGTCAAATACAAAACAAATACAGGCTGTCTGCAACAGATCGTTGAACCTGTATCAGGCCATCTTCTATCAGCCAGGAGAACTGGCTGACGGAAACTTCAAAGTAAAGACGGACAAGCCGTGCGCACTGATGGTAAAGAAAATATCCGGCGGAAAACCGGTGCTGCATGTCGCCGATCCAGGACAGACGGGACAAAGCATACGGATTGACATCACAGTTTCCGGGAAAAAGTACTCCATAGAGCACCATCCCTCAACTGATCCGATCTATGCCGGAGCAACAACAGCCTACAATTTTCAGTTCACCGAGAATTAAAACAACATGCCATGCCTGCAAATATAGCCTTCAAGTCAATTCTGGCACTGACAGCCGGTGCTTGCGCAGGAATACAGATTCCTCTTGCCGCACAAAAGCCTCACATCATACTGATTGTGTCCGACCAGCATCGGGGAGATGCCATGAACTGCATGGGAAACCCGTCTGTCATAACTCCCAATATGGATGCACTGGCACAAGACGGAACGCTATTCACTAATGCATACACCTCAGCCCCCAGCAGCACGCCTGCAAGAGCGGGGCTGCTGACAGGAATGTCGCCCTGGCATCATGGGATGCTCGGATACGGACGAGTGGGAAGCCGCTACCACTATGAAATGCCCCGTATGCTGCGGGAGCTTGACTATTACACTTTCGGAATCGGGAAAATGCACTGGTTTCCCCAAAAGGCATTGCACGGATTCCACGGAACGCTGATAGACGAAAGCGGAAGGGTGGAAACAGAAGATTTCATCAGCGACTACCATTTGTGGTTTCAGATGCATGCGCCCGGATTAAATCCTGATTCCACAGGATTGGGATGGAACGACCATGGAGCGGCCGTATATAAACTGCCGGAAAAACTGCACCCGACAGCATGGACTGCTGAAACGGCTCTGGAAATGATCCGGAACTATAAACACGGAAACGGGCAACCGCTGTTTCTGAAAATATCCTTTGCCCGGCCGCACAGTCCTTATGATCCGCCCCAACGGCTTATGGATCTGTATAACGGGCGGGATGTTCCTGCTCCATACATAGGAGAATGGTGCGAAGAAGAAGCGTACGCTCTTCCGTCCGATCCGGATACGGCAGCACATGATGCTGCATTCGGCAATTTCGGCGAAGAGTATGCCAAAAATTCCCGACGCCACTATTATGCTAATGTCACTTTCGTTGATGAGGAAATTGGCAGAATCATTCAGGCGCTGAAAGAAGAAGGAATGTATGAGAACGCGCTCATCTGCTATGTATCAGACCACGGCGATATGCTCGGCGACCACCATCACTGGAGAAAAACCTACCCGTATGAAGGATCGTCGCATATTCCCTACATCGTCAAATGGCCGGCCCGCTATCATTTTCCCAAAGGCACGAAAGTGGAGAACCCTGTAGAACTGCGCGATCTGCTGCCCACATTCTTAGAAGCAGGAGGAGGATGCGCACCGTCAGACATGGACGGACAATCACTCTTCCAACTCATGAAAGGAGATGCATCATCGTGGCGGCGGTACATCGACATGGAACATGCCACGTGTTACAGTCCCGACAATTACTGGTGTGCGCTGACTGATGGAAAGATCAAATACATCTGGCGTTTCCATAGCGGAAAAGAAGAATTGTTCGATCTGGAAAAAGACCCGCATGAGCTGAAGGACGTAGCGGAAGAAAAGGCTTATCGAACCAAACTGCTCGAACTGCGCCAAGCCATGGTACAGCATCTGTCCGAACGGGGGGAAGAATATGTGAAGGACGGCAAACTGCAGATCCTGAAACGAACCATCCTGTACAGCCCGCTATTCCCCGACGAGAACCCTGTAGATACAGGCATTTGACAGACAGGCAAACAAGAACACAGAAACACGAAGGATAGAGCCTTATTCCTTTGACCGGAAGAAACTCTGCACCTTCGTGTTTCTGTATCTTTCCAATTCAATGAAGCACGTCACTTTTTATACTTCAGATTGTATTTCATTATCATGTCAAACAGCGTTATGAAAGCGTCCTTCACCTGATTTGAAAGGTTTTCAATCTTAGCCTGAATAAAACTGTAAAGAATCTTCAGCAGCAAATAAACGACCAGACCGGAAGCCAAAGTGATCAAAGCCATCTTTATTCCGCCAGCCATAATCATCAGCGTAGCCTCACCCGACTCCTGCACTGCATCAAGAGCCACCACCAAACCGCCTACCATACCGATAAAGCCCAACATCAGAGCGATCTTGAACAGCAACGCAATCCACGAACACCCTTTCTTCAAACGATTTATCTGTATTTTGGCATAAATATTAGCGGTATGTTCAACCACATCAGGACTTTCGTCAATACGGGAAAGCCCCTGATAGCAAACCGCAGCAACAGGGCCGCGCGTGTTGCTGCAAATATTCCGGGCACCTTCTATATCGCCCTTTTCCAGCGCATCTTCCAACCGGGACAACAGTTTCTTGGCATTGACATTTGACAAATTCAGGAAAATCACACGTTCAATGCTCAAAATCAGTCCGGCCAACAAGATCAGACATATAAGGGACATAAAAAACACATTCCCTTCAACAAACCTCTCCTCCATTGTCTGCAACAGGCCTGCAGCCCCACTCTCCGGCGAATCGGCCGCAATTCCTTCCACTTGTGAAGGGACCAAACTCACCGTATCCTGTGCAACTGCAACTATCGCACAAAACGAAAAGACACTTGCCATCGCAAGATTCGCAAACAACCTTTTCATCATTTAAAGACTAAAAAAACAGATTAAATATAGCAGTCATATTTTTCCGGTTGCGGAGAGAACGGGATTCGAACCCGTGATACGCTTTTGACGTATACACGCTTTCCAGGCGTGCCTCTTCAACCACTCGAGCACCTCTCCTTGATTTATTGGCATCCGGATCATTCCGCTGAAAGACCAATGGCGAATGTTATGAACACCGCGAATGAATCGCAGTGCAAAAGTATTCTTTTTTTTCTTCATACAGCACATTGCACCTTCAAAAAATGAACTTTCGGTCTAAAATTAATAAACTTTAAGCACTTTACGCTTCAATATCGAATACTTTCAACGCATTTTCAGCCGTTATACGGGCCACAGCCTCTACAGAAAGAGAATATATCTCCGCCACTTTCTCCGCCACCTTCACTATATGGGCGCTCTCATTCCGCTTTCCCCGATAGGGCACAGGCGCAAGATACGGAGAGTCGGTTTCCAGCACAATCCTTCCAACCGGCACATGAAGCAATGTTTCGGGCAACGAACTTTTCTTGAAGGTCACCACTCCGTTGATGCCAAGCATGAAGCCCCCATATTCCATCAGACGGGCTGCATCCTCTGCCGTCCCGGTAAAACTGTGAAAAATGCCGCGCAAGGCCGTTTTACGATAAGGCTCCAACACGCCAAACAGTTCCGGATAAGCATCCCTGCAGTGGACGACCAAAGGCATATTCCGCTCCAAAGCCCATTGGATCTGCGCGTCAAAAACCCGCAACTGTTCGCCGGCAAAAGTCCGGTCCCAATACAGATCCAGCCCTACTTCACCTATGCCATAAAACTTTTCGGGAGAATCAAGCCAAAGCTTTACACTTTCCAGACGACTTTTCCAATCAGCATCAACCGAAGTGGGATGAAGTCCGATCATCGGATAACACCTTTCATGCCGATGACAAAGAGCAAGCATAGCCTCAACCGACGTATCGTCTATGTTCGGCATAAACAAATGCGTCACTCCGGCTTCTGCAGCACGGGCCAGCACCAGCTCCCTGTCATCATCAAACTCTTCCGTATATAAATGGGTATGCGTATCAAAAAGACCTGTCATAAACTTTACAATTTACGTTTCATCATGCCGCAGACAAAATCGCGCAGATTGACCTTCAAAGCGGAATCCACCTCCACTTCATCCAAAAGCCTCAGTCCTTCTTCATAATAGGCGCTGATCCGCTGATTGCACATTTCCGCGATTCCTACCTTATTATAAATGTCTGTTACCGCCCGAATCTTCTGATCCGGTTCAAAATCGGCTGCATCAATCCATTTCTCCAGTTCTATCCTGTCGCCCGCACCAGCATGTGCAAGCGCAGTAATCAGCATGAACGTTTTCTTGTTGCACAAGATATCCCCTCCTATCTTCTTTCCGAACACGGCAGGATCGCCATAAACATCCAGATAATCATCCTGCAACTGGAAAGCCAGCCCCATTTTTATTCCGAAATCATACAACAGCTGC
Organism: Bacteroides sp. ET225; assembly: GCF_024733745.1. NCBI lineage: Bacteria > Pseudomonadati > Bacteroidota > Bacteroidia > Bacteroidales > Bacteroidaceae > Bacteroides > Bacteroides sp. ET225. The sequence continues at coordinate 53,017 of NZ_JANRHN010000014.1, forward strand.
GCATCTTTTTCCGAAGCTCCTCCAAGAACAGCCCCAATCTTCAATGAGCCGGCAAGCAGAACCGATGTCTTCAACCTGATCATCTCAATGTATTCATCAACACCCACATCTGTACGGGACTCAAACTCCATATCCCACTGCTGACCTTCGCACACCTCAAGAGCCGTACGGCCGAATATGCCCATCACCTCTTTCATGCAACCGGCCGGACAATCCTGCATCATGAACTGATAAGCCAGTATCAGCATGGCGTCGCCCGAAAGAATTGCCGTGTTCTCGTCCCACTTTCTGTGTACCGTAGGCTTGTTTCTCCGCATATCTGCCTTATCCATCAGATCATCGTGCAAAAGCGTAAAATTATGATAAGTTTCTATGCCTGCGGCCTGAGGAAAAATCCGGTCCACATCTTCCCTATAAAGATTATAGGCCAGAAGCATCAAAACAGGGCGGATACGTTTTCCGCCGAGTCCCAGCACATATTCAACAGGTTCATACAGGCCTTCCGGTTCATGCATATACGGCAATTTTTCGATATACGAATGAATCCGCCTCAAAAGTTCTTCACTTGACTCTTGTTTCATATTCGTTTTATTTGATATCACTGTCAGGCAAATATAACATAAAACATCGAACAGGCAAATACTGCCGTCAAAAATCATGCAAATAACAAACATTTGCGCTTGACACGAGCAGAGTATTTGAACAATTGCTTATCTTTGAAAATCTTTTCAAACCAAGTTTAAAATGAAAAAAATAATCATCGCAATCGACGGCTTTTCTTCTTGTGGAAAGAGCACAATGGCTAAAGACCTGGCCAAAGAAATAGGATACATATACATTGACAGCGGAGCCATGTACCGGGCCGTAACATTATACTGCCTGCAGCACGGAATGTTCAATGCAGACGGCAGCATTCAGGAAGAAACGCTGAAACAGCAGATGAAAGACATACACATCAGTTTCCGGCTCGACCCTGCAAGCCAGCATCCCGCAACGTACCTGAACGGCAAGAATGTAGAAGGAGAGATCCGCACCATTGAGGTTTCATCACACGTCAGCCCCATAGCAACGCTGGGATTTGTACGCGAGGAAATGGTAAGGCAGCAGCAGGCAATGGGCAAGGAAAAAGGGATAGTCATGGACGGACGCGACATCGGAACTGCGGTCTTCCCGCACGCCGAACTGAAAATATTCGTTACGGCTTCGGCACAGATCCGGGCGGAACGGAGATACAAGGAACTGAAAGAAAAAGGGCAGGACGTTTCTTTTGAGGAAATACTGAAAAACATAGAAGACCGCGACCGTATCGACCAAAGCCGGGAGATCAGCCCGCTGCGCAAAGCAGACGATGCGCTTCTGCTCGACAACAGCCACATGAGCATAGCTGAACAGAAAGAATGGCTGAAAGAACAATTCAACAAAGCGACTCATGAATAACAATGTAGAAATCGACGAGGGATCGGGCTTCTGCTTCGGAGTAACCACAGCCATAAAAAAGGCGGAAGAAGAGCTGGCGAAAGGAGAAACGCTTTATTGCCTGGGCGATATCGTACACAACGGACAAGAATGCGAAAGACTCCGGAAAATGGGACTCGTCACGATTACTCACAAAGAATTTGCCGGACTGAGAAACGTGAAAGTGCTGCTGCGGGCACACGGCGAACCGCCGCAAACATACGAAATGGCACGCCGCAACCACATTGAAATTATCGACGCCACCTGCCCTGTCGTGCTGCGCCTGCAAAAACGCATCAAGCAGGAATACGACAACACGTTGTCGGGAAAAGAAAAGCAAATCGTCATTTTCGGAAAAAACGGACATGCCGAGGTACTGGGACTGGTAGGGCAAACCGAAGGAAAAGCCATCGTGATCGAAAGCATCGGAGAAGTGTCCAAACTGGATTTCTCGAAAGACATCCGGCTTTACTCGCAAACGACAAAGTCGCTCGATGAATTCCGCGAAATCGTAGCCTACATAAAAGAACACATTTCGCCTGAAGCCACGTTTGAATATTTCGATACCATCTGCCGGCAGGTAGCAAACAGGATGCCAAACATACGCCAGTTTGCTGCCGGACACGACCTGATATTCTTTGTCTGCGGACACAAAAGTTCGAACGGAAAGATCCTGTATCACGAATGCCGGAAAGTCAATCCGAACTCATATCAGATTGACGGACCCGGAGAAATAGACAAGAAGCTGACCGAAAATGCAAGATCCATCGGCATCTGCGGCGCCACATCTACGCCCAAATGGCTGATGGAAGCCTGCAAAAAGGAAATTACGGGAGAATAACTTCTTAGAGCCTGTCGCATATTTGTACGACAGACTCTTAAATTCTTAAATTTTAATCATTTTGACATCGCCCGAAGACAGTTATTTTGTAATTTTGCAAACAAAACATAACACTTATCATTATGGGAACTATAAAATGTATCGGTATTCTTACTTCAGGAGGTGACGCCCCCGGTATGAACGCCGCAATCCGTGCGATAACCCGCTCGGCAATCTACAACGGACTGAAAGTAAAAGGTATCTACAGAGGATACAAGGGCTTGATTACCGGTGAAATCAAGGAGTTCAAGACCGAGAATGTCAGCAACATCATCCAATTGGGAGGTACCATCCTGAAAACAGCACGCTGCCAGGAATTCAAGACACCCGAAGGCCGGCAGATCGCTTACGATACAATGAAAAAGGAAGGCATCGACGCACTGATCGTCATCGGAGGCGACGGTTCGCTGACCGGCGCGCGTCTGCTGGCGCAAGAGTTCGACGTCCCCTGCATCGGACTGCCGGGAACTATCGACAACGACCTTTACGGAACTGACACTACCATCGGATATGATACTGCACTGAATACAATTCTGGATGCTGTGGACAAGATCCGCGACACCGCAACTTCGCACGAACGTCTGTTCTTCGTCGAAGTCATGGGACGTGACGCCGGATTCCTTGCCCTGAACGGCGCCATTGCCGCAGGAGCGGAAGCTGCCATCATCCCGGAATTCAATACAGAAGTTGACCAGCTGGAAGAATTCATCAACAACGGTTTCCGCAAATCCAAGAGCAGCTCAATCGTGCTGGTAGCCGAAAGCGAAATTACCGGAGGCGCAATGCACTATGCCGAACGTGTAAAGAATGAATATCCGCAATACGACGTGCGCGTCACTATCCTCGGACACCTGCAGCGCGGCGGACGTCCGACAGCGCACGACCGCATCATCGCCAGCCGCATGGGTGTGGCAAGCATCCAGGCTTTGATGGAAGGACAACGCAACATCATGATCGGCATCGAGAACGACCAGATTGTTTACGTTCCTTTTGCCAAGGCAATCAAGAACGACAAGCCTATCGACCGCGAACTGGTGAACGTTCTTCACGAGCTGTCAATCTGACATTTGAACGATACACATAACAACAGCACAAGGGGCACAGACGTTTGGTTATCCATTCATCCGTGCCCCTTGCATTGCATTTGCCGGTATCTTCTTACTGCTGCTGTTCTCTCAGCGTTTCGTCGATGGCAGCTATTTTCTTCAGCACAAGTTCCATATCCGCTTTCAAGCGTTCTATTTTCCGGTTGATGTCGGCCACCAGGCTATTTCCCTTCTGAGAAGCCGCATTCAAGAATCCCAGATTGTTTTCGTAAGTCTGAATATCGCTCTTCAGCCCTTCATACGTACGGACAAGACGTTCACGGTCGCGATACAAATTGCCGTCTTTGCTAAGGCCCGCCTTGAAGCTGCTCAGTTTCTTTTCAGCCGCAGAAAGATGCAGGCGGTCGAAAAGTTTGTCCACCAGATTATGGTATTCTTTGTACAGGCGGTCTTTCTCTTTAAACGGAACAAAACCGATTGAGTTCCACTCCTTCATCAGTTCGCGTGTACGTTCAACCGCAGCCTCATCCGTATTGCCCGAACCGTCAAGGGCAGCAAGTTCCTTGATAATCTCTTCCTTTTTCGCAAGATTCTCCAGTTCTTCAGAACGCTGGGAAGAGGTTGCCTTATTCTTCTGTTCAAAGAAATAGTCGCAGGCTCCGATAAACCGCTTCCAAACGGCATCAGAATGTTTCTTGGCTACAGGACCTATGGTTTTCCACTCTTTCTGGAGCTTTGTCAGGATTTCTGCCGTAGCCTTCCAGTCGGTGCTTTCTTTCAGCGACTCAGCCTGCTCGCACAGTGCTTTCTTCTTTTCCAGATTGGAAGCCATGTTTTCTTTGACCATCTTGAAGAACGCAGCCTTCCGGCGGAAAAATTCATCGCATGCCGCACGGAAACGCTCGAAAATCTTCACATTCATTTTCTGCGGGGCATATCCGATGGTTTTCCATTTCGCCTGCAAGGCAAGAATCTCCTGAGTCTTTTCCTCCCAGTCGGCAAACGTAGTGAACTTGTCGTACTCCATGCTTTCAACAATCTCGCAAATCACGGTTTTCTGGTCAAGATTGTTCTGCTCCTTCTCTTTCAGTTCCTCAAAATGCTGCTGATGACGGCGGTTCACCACTGTTGAAGCAGCCTTGAAGCGTGCCCAGATGCTTTCGCGCAGTTCCTTTGCAACCGGACCGACTGAACGGAATTCCTGATGCAGCTTCTGCAACTGGTGGAATGCCGAAATCACATCCGGTTCATCAGCCAGTTTTTCCGCAGCCTCGCACAAATGCGTTTTCTGCTCCAGATTCTTCTTGAAGTCATATTCTCTGAACTCATTGTTCAGCTTTACCATATCATAAAACTTCTCAGTATAAAGCTGATAATTCTTCCAAAGTTCGTTTACTTTCGGGGCGGGCACCTGACCTATCTCGTTCCATTCCTGCTGAAGCTGTTTGAAATCGTTGTAAATCTTTCCGGTATCTTCAGAAGACTCAACCATCGCCTTCATTTTTTCCAGGATATTTTCCTTTCTCAGCAGATTGTCTTCCTTTTCCTTTTCCTGAGCGACAGCGATGGCGTTCCGCTTTTCCTTGATCGACTTCATCACTTCCTTGAACTCCTTTTCATCAGGATCTGAAGCCGGAGAAAAGTCTTCCGGCTTTCCGCCGCTTTCGATGAAAGCTTTGCGAGCTGCCTCCTGCTCGGCTTTATGCAGTTTATAAAAAGTTTGTTTCAGCTGGTCAACTTCCTGTTTGTCTGTTTCACTCATGTTTTCGTTGATTTCCTTCAAGCGCTGTATCACTTCCGATTTGGTCTGTTTCGGCTCATAAGCAACCTGAGGTTCTTCAACAGTAGAAACCGAAACTTCAGAAACTTCAGTTTCCGGTGTTTCAGTTAACGGGCGGTTAGTTTCATTTACTTCCATCGTATAAGAATTTTAAGAATTTTCTTCTTTAAAATATGTGTAGTTACAAATTAAAGCAATTAAATCTGATTTTCATAACATTTTGGCCAAATATTTTTTAGCAGGATGAAAATATTTTTCAAATTCAGCCTGCTTTTATAGCTCAAGGAAAGAAGAAAAACCGGAAACGGGCAGGCGGATTCTGTATCTCCAGGCTAGAGATACAGATCTCCAGCCTAAAGATGCATAGCTCCAGTTTAAAGATACACATCTCCAGACTGGAGATAAAGAATATGCTCTGTTCCTCAGCAAAAATGACAGGGAGCTGCCGCTTAAGGTTTTCGGAGGGTTCCGGCAGGTATGGCCTTCGACTGCTCACGCTGTTCTCTGAAGACCGTAACCTCCTGCGGTTTTGTCCAGTCGGCGGCCTGCACAATTTCCTGCAGGTCTTCGAGCCTGTTTACCGGCTTGCCGCTCAGCCTCAGGATTACGTCATTCGGACGTATAAAGTCGCGCAGCGGACTTCCCATGGCATGCACGGACACAACGTAAACGCCCCGTTCACTGTCCATGCCAGTAGCCGAACGTTCGCCAAGCGTATCGAGTGTCTTCAACCGCAATCCGGACCATTCCCAGACACGGGTTCCGTTTCCTTCAGTGCACACTGCCGGCAATGGCATCGGAGGCCGTGCCGCCAACGCCTTAAGCCTTGGCGAAGTTACGCCGAAATCATCCATTCCGAAATTTTTGAAACCGCAGAGCGAAGCCAGCTCCTCAACGTTTGCCAGCCGGAAGTCACCTTCTTCCGGATTTACAAACTCCGGAACATAAACCACCGAATGTTCGTCCGTTCCGCCGCCCCTTGCCGCACGGTAAGCCGTGCTGTCAGCAAATACATTGTAGTCGACTTCCGCTCCCCAGTGAGATATACCGATCGGGCGGTATGGACTCATCACAAGATTGCGCACAAATACATCTCCGCTGCGGGGAAACCACACATGCGGGTGAAACGTGTTGTTTACCATGATATTGTTCTCTACTACCCGGTAGAATCCTTCACGCAGCTTGATTCCTCCGTTCAAGCAAAGATTGTTGTAGATATGATAATTGCTGGAGCCGTCGTCAAGGTCAATATCCCAGCCGCGGTCACAGCGGAAACGGTTGCAGGCAAGCGTCGTACACGATCCGGCATCCGCCAGGACCAGATCGGGACGAGCCTGCAAGAGCTGGCGGATACGCTTGTTCGAACTGCTCCAGAAGCGGTCGCGCCCCCATGAGTTGAATGCGCCATGATCGCCTGTTTCCAATACGGTATTGAACACATCGTTATAGACAATCCGATGTCCTCCCCATGTGCCTTCGCTGACATTGATGCCCGCACGAGGCACATCGTAGATGGTGTTATGGCTTACAAGGATATGGCTGCACATGGACAGCTCCACGCCTGCCACCTGCTTCTCAAACAGACCGATGTGATGTATCAGATTGTCAGAAACCACACACCGGGAAGGATACTCTTCCGTCTTCGGTCCGGGCGTGAAATCCATTTCATCCGGCTCTGCATTGCTTCCGTAGCTGAAGCTGGGCGAACGGACCGCCTCAGGCTTTCCTACCATGCAGACCGCACTGGCTCCAATCTGTTCAAACAGGCATCCGCTGACAGAAGAGTTGCGGTGATAACCGGAAAAGAAAACAGCGTTTCCCCCCAAGAGGCGAAAATCACAGTCTGCTATGCGGCATCCCTCCGTACCTTCCAGCAGAACGGCACCGCCACGGTAGATGCGCCAGTCCGAACGCAGAAGGGGTTCGTATTCTTCCATAAAAGTGCGTACGGTTTGCGTAAACTTTAGTCCTTGCAAGGTTATGTTGCGCACGGGCCGTTCTTCACAGCCCCTGAATTCCACCAGATGCTTCAGTTGGGGCGTTTCAAACCGGAGCTGTTCCACTTTCTCGCCAGGCAACGGATAATAATAAAGACAGCCCTTTCCGGAATCATAATACCACTCACCGGGAGCATCCAGTTCTTCAAGGATGTTTTCCACCATCCGATTCTGCGGATGCGGTCTGGACGGACGGTTGTTCTGCCACCCGCCTTCCAGTATCAGTTCTCCTTTGCTGTCTTTCCCCGTAATACGGTAATGAAAATCACCCCAGTCGTGTCCGTGCATGGCATGCAAGTAACCGCCTTCAAAATGTTTCCAGCGTTTCACCCGCTTGGGATCAGCAGCATCAGCCGCAACACCGTTCAAGCGAACCGCCGCAGAGTCATAGTTCGGATAACGCGCCATGGGCCTAAGCTCGCCGTTCACCAGAAGCATGTCCATCATTACGCGCTGATGCACGCGAGCCTTCACGACTCCCCCTTTGTGCGTTTCCCACCGCAACGACAGAGGAACGCCGCTTGTCAGCACAGCCTGCTCGCCCGGATATGAACGTATGCAAAGCATCTTGCGCTCTCCCCCGGTATCTTCTGCCGTAAATACCAGCGGATGTTCCAGCTGGTAGCTGCCTCCCCGCAGCCAGATGGTCACTTCCGCTGCCGGGACATTTCGGGCCGCGGCCTGCGCATCTTCTATACAACGATATGGAGCATCCATACTCCCGTTTCCGTCCGCACTTCCAGCGGGCGATACATAAAGGCTGACTTGCGCCTCCATCGGAAGGAAGGCAAGAAAAGCTGCCACCTGTCCTACGGCCATGGCAGCTAATCGCCTGAAATACATCTTCATAATATCAGGATCATTATTTTATACGTTTCAGGAATCAAGAAGCTCCCTGGAAAAATCCCCCCTTGTTCCAAATGCATGTAGCCGAAGTTCACGAAAGAAGCACCGTAATGCCCATATACATCAGCATGCCGATAATGTCGTTGGTAATGGAAATAAAGGGACCGGTAGCTATCGCCGGATCAATCTTCAGCTTTTCAAGCGTCATCGGAACCAGTGTCCCGAATATAGACGCAAACATCACGACAGCAAACAGACTGATTGATACAGAATAGCTGACTGTTGCGCTTGCGCCAAAACGGACAAAATTGTAAATGTAGACAAGCATCGATATGATGGTGGCATTGATCAGTGCAACCACCGATTCTTTCAGTATCTGCTTGAATGTGTTTTCTGCATTCAACGAACTGTTGGCAAGACCTTGTACAACCAATGCTGACGACTGGGTGCCAACGTTACCGCCCGTACCGCCAATCAGCGGAATATAGAGGGCCATCTCAGGGTGAGCAGCAAAGGTCGTGTCGAAATTCCCCAGAATCATGGAGTTTCCAATCCCTCCCAGCATACCGATAAGCAGCCACGGAAGACGGGCTGTGGTCTGACGGAATACATTATCGTCAGTTTCCACGTCCTGCGACAATCCGGAAGCCAGCTGGTAGTCGCGTTCGGCCTGTTCGCGCACTTCATCCATCACGTCATCAACAGTGATGCGGCCCACCAGCCTCCCGATGCTGTCCACCACCGGAACCGCCACCAGGTCATATTTTTCAATCGTCTGCACAACTTCCTCAACCGGCGTATCCACACGCACCGAGATAGGGTCTTTCTTCATCACGTGCTTCACTTTAGACACAGACGGGCTCGTTATCATCTTTTTCAGCGGGAACACCCCCCTAAGCCGCTCGTCATCATCCACCACGTATACATAATAAATTTCATCCATCTCTTCGGCCTGTATACGCATCTCGCGCAAGCACTCAGGCATACTCCAGTTCTCGTTTACGACAACCATCTCCGTACCCATCAGACCGCCGGCAGTGTCTTCATCATATTTCAAAAGATCAACGATGTCGCCCGCCTGCTCGATATCCTCGATGTGAGAAAGCACCTCTTCCTGCTTGTCTTCGTCCATTTCACGGATAATGTCCACGGCATCGTCCGAGTCCATATAGTCGACAAAGCGTTTGGCGATGGTTTCCGACGGCAGGACCTCAAGGAAACGCTTTCGCGCGTCCTCATCCATTTCGATAAGCACGTCGGCCGCAGTTTCATTGTCAAGCAAAAGATACACGAACCGCGCGTCTTCAGGGTCCAGTTCGTTACACAGTTCGGCGATATCAGCCGGATGGAGGCTCGAAAGCACCTCCTTCAACTTGTCTGATTCCTTGTTCTCTATCAGCTCGGTAATCAGTTTGATGTCATCGTTGTTCATCCTGAATGCAAATTATCGTTTGTGTTTACAAATTTTGTGCCCGTCCCGCCAACGCTTCTTCCAGCCTGTTGGTCAGTTCAACAAACTCCTGAACCGACAACTGCTCGGGACGCTTGTCGAAAACCGGATCAGCTGCAAGCGGATGCCCTTTCCCCAATATGGGAGAAATGGAGTTCCGCAAAGTCTTGCGCCGCTGGTTGAATGTGGTCTTGACAATCTGTTTGAACAGTTTTTCATCGCAGCCCAGCTCCCGGGTTGCATTTCTTGTCATGCGGATAACCGCGCTTTTCACCTTCGGAGGAGGATTGAATACATGCTCATGCACCGTAAACAAGTATTCAACCGTATACCATGCTTGAATAAGAACACTCAGAATGCCGTATGACTTGTTTCCCGGAACGGCGGCAATACGCTCGGCCACTTCCTTCTGAATCATGCCTGTACAGCAGGGAATCAGTTCCTTATTGTCCAGCATCTTGAAAAAGATCTGGCTGGAAATGTTATAGGGATAATTTCCCGTAAGCACGAAAGGCTCTCCGCCGAACACTTCCTTCAAATCCATCTTCAGAAAATCCTGTTCAATGATGTTCGCGCCCAACTGAGGAAAATTCTCCTTCAGATAAGCTACCGATTCGAAATCAAGCTCGACCACCTTCACCAGCCTTCTCTTCGGAAGAAGGAACTGAGTCAGCACCCCCATTCCGGGTCCTACTTCCAAGACTGGAATATCCGGACACGCATCCACCGAATCTGCAATATCCTGCGCTATCTGCAGGTCTTTCAGAAAGTGCTGCCCCAAGAATTTTTTCGGTTTTACTAATTTCATTTTGCAGGTTTTAGGGTTTAGTCAAATAAAATTTTCCTGAACGGAATACTATATCAAGCAATGATATTATCTTTGCGTCCTGCAAAGTTAAACATTAATCTTTTTATATACCGTAAATTTTGGAACGAAGTGGCTTAAAAAAAACAATAAATAAGATTCTGCAGATTGCCTTTCCGCTGGTTTTAGGAGCTGCGATTCTGTTATGGACCTATCATGGGTTTGATTTCCGCCAAGTATGGAAAGTGATGAATGGAGGCATGAATTACTGGTGGATGTTGTTTTCACTGGTCTTTGGCGTACTGGGCCATGTGTTCCGCGGATGGCGGTGGAATCTGTCGCTGGCTCCTTTAAACGAATATCCGAAACGCTCGAACAGTGTCTATGCGATCTTTATATCTTATGCGGCCAATCTGGTGTTGCCGCGCGTAGGCGAAGTTTCCCGCTGCGGAGTGCTGTCAAAATACGACGGAGTTTCTTTCTCCAAATCGCTGGGCACTGTCGTGACCGAGCGTTTGATTGACACGCTCTGCGTATTGACAATTACGGCTGTAACATTGCTGCTGCAATCAAGGGTCTTTGCCGCCTTCTTCGACAAGACAGGGACGAATGCCCATTTCTTCACCCATCTGTTTACTTCTACCAATTTCTATATCACACTGGTCTGCATCGCGGCTGTGGGCGTCCTGGCATTCTTCCTGATCAAGAACCTTTCGGTATTTGCGCGCGTAAGGGGCTTTCTAGGAGATATCTGGACCGGATGTCTTTCGCTTCGCCATGTCCACAACCCCGCATTGTTTATCCTTTACACCATCGGCATATGGGCCTGCTATTTCTTTCAGTTCTATGTCAGCATATTCTGCTTCGACTTTTCCGCTGACTTGGGATGGATGGCGGCACTCGTCATGTTTGTTGTGGGAAGCATAGCCGTTGCCGTACCGACACCGAACGGAGCCGGCCCGTGGCATTTCGCTGTAATCACCATGATGATGATGTATGGGGTCAGCAAAGAAAATGCAGGAATATTTGCCTTGCTTGTGCATGGTATTCAAACATTTTTATTAATTTTGCTAGGTATTTACGGACTGGTGGCTCTGCCGCTGACAAATAAAAAACACTAATTGTTTATGAACGAAATCCTTTCTTTAGCTCCGCAAAACGTGTGGAAACATTTCTATTCGTTAACTCAAATTCCCCGTCCTTCGGGACATTTGGAGAAAATCCAGGCTTTCTTGCTCGAATTCGGCAAACAAGCCGGCGTAGAATCATTCCAGGATGAAACCGGAAACATCGTTTACCGCAAACCGGCCACTCCGGGTATGGAGAACCGCAAGACCGTAATCTTGCAGGCACACATGGACATGGTGCCACAGAAAGAAAAAAGCGTTGAACATGATTTTGAAAAAGATCCGCTGCAAGTATATATAGACGGCGACTGGGTTAAAGCCCAAGGAACCACATTGGGTTCGGACAACGGCATGGGAGTTGCTGCCATTATGGCTATAATGGAAGACAAGACATTGAAGCACGGACCGCTGGTAGGGCTGATAACAGCTGACGAAGAAACCGGAATGTACGGAGCTTTCGGACTGAAACCGGGAACGATTGAAGGAGATATCCTGCTGAATCTCGATTCTGAAGAAGAAGGCTTGCTCTATATCGGCTGCGCCGGAGGAGAAGACCTCACGGCTACATTGGAGTACAAAGAAGAAGAAACTGATCCGGAAGACGTTGCGCTGAAAGTAATCTTGAAAGGTTTAAGAGGAGGACACTCCGGAATACAGATCGGATGGGGCCACGCCAACGCCAACAAGCTGATGGCACGTTTCATGAATCAGGTCATTACATACGACGAAGCCTGCCTGGTTTCGTGGGAAGGAGGCAATATGCGCAATGCCATCCCGCGCGAATGCGAAGCAATCATCACCGTTCCCGAATCGGAAGTGGATGATGTACTGGCTTACGTAGGAGAGTGCGAACAAATATGGCGCGACGAATATGACACAATCGAAGACAACTTAAGCTTTACAGCCGAACGCGTCGAACTGCCGAAGTACATGGTTCCCGATGAAATCCGCGACAATCTGGTGGATGCAATCTATGCCTGTCCGAACGGTGTGGAGCGTTATATCCCCACAATCCCGGATACGGTAGAAACATCTTCCAACTTAGCTATCGTAAAGATAGCCGGCGGAAAAGCTGAGATCAACGTGCTGACTCGCAGTGCTCGCGAATCGATGAAAGACTACAGAAACACGGCTATCGAAAGCTGCTTCTCTATGGCCGGCATGCACGTAGAACGTTCCGGAAGTTATTCAGGCTGGGAACCGGATGTAAATTCTCCAATTCTCCATGCCATGAAAGAGTCGTACAAGAAACAATTCGGCGAAACTCCGGAAGTAAAAGTTATACACGCAGGATTGGAATGCGGCATTATCGGTGCAGTAATTCCGGGACTGGACATGATTTCTTTCGGACCAACCTTGGAATGTCCGCACACTCCGGAAGAGCGTTGCAATATCCCGTCTGTCAAGAAATTTTATGAATTTCTGACAGCTACGCTGGAAAATACTCCGGCAAAGGAATAGCGCCAACTTCCATTACATACCAAATCGGTTTCCGCCAAATAACGCAGAAACCGATTTTTTTATACAAAGACAACCTTAGCGGAAAACACAATGAATTTAGAACGATTCCTCAACGCACAAAAGACAACTTACGAGCAGGCTCTCGCCGAAATAAAAGCAGGAAAGAAGACAAGCCACTGGATCTGGTGGATTTTTCCACAGATGAAAGGACTGGGATTCAGCTATAACTCCAACTACTACGGCATTGATGACTTGAATGAAGCACAAGACTATCTTAAGCACCCAGTTCTGGGGAAACGGCTCCGCGAGGCAACCGAAGCATTGCTCCATTTAAGCGGAAAAAGCGCAAAAGAAATATTCGGACCGATTGACGCAATGAAGGTACGCTCCTGCATGACTCTCTTCAATGAAACGGCAGATGACTGTTTGTCCAGACAAGTAATCACACGTTACTTTAAAGGCGAAGCAGATGAAAAGACGCTGAATCTCATCGGGAGATTCAACAAGCCCGTCTTGTTAGGCAGCATAGCCGGTGATGTCATAGGCTCATTTTACGAACGGAACAGCACCAAAAAGCAGGATTTCCATCTGTTCTGTCCTTTTTCCACTTTCACAGATGACACTGTAATGACTGTTGCAATAGCCGAATGGCTGCTTACCTCAAACGATCTGTCGCAAATAATGCGCCGTTATGGACGGAGCTATCCCCATGCCGGCTATGGAGGCACATTCAGGAAATGGCTTCAAGGAGAAATCTCCGGCCCATACAACAGCTTCGGAAACGGATCAGCCATGAGAGTCAGTCCCGTCGGATGGGCCTTCGACACACTGGAAGAAACGCTGAGAGCAGCAAAAGAAAGTGCAGAACACACACACAACCACCCGGAAGGCATCAAAGGAGCACAGGCAGTGGCAGCATGTATCTATCTGGCAAGAAACGGAAAAGAAAAACAAGACATCAAAGAATATATAGAACAGCAATTCGGCTACAATCTTGAAAGACGATGCGACGAGATAAGACCGTCGTACAGATTTGACGTCACCTGCCAGGGAAGCGTTCCCGAGTCAATCATCGCATTCCTTGAAAGCACAGACTTTGAAAGTGCTGTCCGGCTGGCTGTTTCATTGGGAGGCGATGCTGACACAATGGGAGCCATTGCCGGAGGAATAGCAGAAGCGTACTACGGCAGCATACCGGACCATATCAGACAGGAAGCAATAAAACGAATTCCCAAAGAGTTCACGGATACCATGCATAAATTTTATAACAGGTTCATATCCCCCAGGAAGCAGTAAGAAAAAAGCCGCCCAGGCATGAAACAAACTGCCGATGCAAGGATGATCTTTACAAAACGCATCCGCGAAACAAAACGGACATCTTTTTTGTTTAAAAAATTGGAAGTTATAAATCAAATAGTTACCTTTACAAAAATGAACAAACATTAATTATGAGTCATGGAATTTTACATTTCAAATAATAACGAAAAAGAAGGTCCGTTCACTCTTGAAGAGCTGTCTGCAAAAGACATTACTCCTCATACGCTGGTATGGGCAGTAGGATACAAAGAATGGAAAGCGGCAAAGGATGTTCCCGAGCTGAATGACATTATTTATAAAACACCCCCGGCTCCTCCCGTCCAGCAGCCAATGCCGAAAACATGGCTGGTGGAATCCATTCTGGTCACCCTCTTTTGCTGCCTGCCGTTTGGCATTGTCGGCATCATCAACGCCGTAAAGGTAGACACTCTTTACTACGGCGGGCTTTATGAAGAATCGGTATACCGCTCAAACCAAGCAAAAAAATGGATTCTGTGGGGATTCTTCGTAGGACTGGCAGGCGTTCTGCTTTATGTCTTCTTCCTTGTATTCACCATTATCTTTGAACATTATTCTTAAATATTTTTTATTATGGAAACAAACACATGTCCAAAAACATGGATGGCCGAATCCATCCTCGTTACAATTTTCTGCTGCCTGCCGTTTGGCATCGCAGGTATCGTCTTTGCCGCCAAAGTCAGTTCTCTCTATGCGGCAGGCAAATATGAAGAAGCTGAAGCAGCCAGCAAGAATGCAGGCAAATGGACCAAAATCGGATTCTTTGCCGGAATCGTTGTCATCATTCTCTACACGCTCATCTACGGAGCCACACTTCTCAGTCTGCTAAACTCCTGACAAATGAAAGGAAAGGGCATTCTGATAGCATTGCTTGCCGCTGCTTTAGGATTCGTATTCTTTGCCTTCAATCCCGGCACAACAGCACTGTTTCCCAAATGTCCTTTCCTGATGCTCACCGGATTCCGCTGCCCCGGATGCGGCTCACAGCGGGCTGTCCACAGCCTTCTTCATCTTGACATAGCACAAGCTTTCAGCTACAACGCGCTTCTCGTATTGTCCCTGCCGATTCTTCTTCTTTTGGGATATGCGGAACTTGCAAGAAAAAAGAATCCTCTATTTTACAGAAAGATTCACCGTCCCGTTTTTATCTGGAGCTATTTTGTGATCGTTGTAGCTTGGGGCATATGCAGAAACATATTTAACGTATAGCTGCTTTTGAAGCAGCCAGGCAATCAGTCTGCTTTCAAAAACCTTTTAAAACCATAACAATGAATCTTGAAAAAACATTAGTCATTCTGAAACCCAGCGCAGTACAACGCGGACTGGTGGGAGAAATCACTTCACGTTTCGAACGGAAAGGTCTGCAACTGGCAGGAATGAAAATGATGCAACTGAACGACGAGTTGCTGAATGAACACTATGCGCATCTGGCAGACAAGCCGTTTTTCAGCCGTGTGAAAAAATCCATGATGGCCTCTCCTGTCATCGTATGCTGTTATGAAGGCGTTGATGCAGTACAGGTCGTACGCTCCATGACAGGAGCAACCAACGGGCGAAAAGCCGAACCGGGAACCATCCGGGGAGATTACAGCGTCAGCGGACAAGAAAACATCGTACACACATCCGACTCTCCCGAACATGCGATTGTGGAACTCAACCGCTTCTTCAAGCCGGAAGAAATCTTTGACTATACGCCCAACGCACTGCCTTACCTCTACGCCAACGATGAATATTAAAGAGAGAAAAAACAAAAGCCACAGAATGATTTACCTGCAATCCTCCTGTGGCTTTTTTGCTGATTAACACCATTAAATCGACAGCTCGTTAAGCACGTCAATCAAACTGTTGTCGATAGGCTTATGCTGCTTGATGGCTTCCGCTATGGGCACATAAACCACTTTGTCGTTACGGATACCTATCATCACATTACGCTGCCCCTCCATCAAAGCCTGAATGGAGGCGCATCCCAAACGGCTGGCCAGGATACGGTCGCCCGCACTTGGCGAACCGCCCCGCTGCAAATGACCGAGAATTGTGACACGCACGTCATATTGCGGATACTCCTTCTTCACACGGTCGGCATAATAAGCCGCACCTTTACCCGTAGCACTTTCCGTCACGATGACGATGCTGCTGTTCTTGGTCTTTCTGAAACCACGGCTGATAAACTCCTCCAACTGATCCTTGTCGGTCTGGTCTTCCGGAATAATGGCAGCCTCAGCTCCCGAAGCAATCGCACTGTTCTGCGCGAGAAATCCGGCATCACGTCCCATCACCTCCACAAAAAATATGCGCTCGTGCGAAGTGGCCGTATCACGAATCTTGTCTACACAGTCGACAATCGTATTAAGCGCCGTATCATAACCGATCGTACGGTCCGTACCGCACAAGTCGTTGTCAATGGTTCCCGGCAATCCGATGCACACCACATCGTCATGTTCCTGAGCAAATACCCTGGCACCTGTAAGGGAGCCGTTTCCACCGATAACAAACAATGCGGTAATTTCCTCTTTCTGCATCACTTCGTATGCCTTCTGCCTTCCTTCTGGCGTTTCAAAATCTTTCGAACGGGCCGTTTTCAGAATCGTGCCTCCCCGCTGGATAATGTTGCTTACATCTTCAGAGGTCAGTTCACGAATCTCATCGTGAATCAGGCCTTCGTAGCCCCTATAAATACCTTTGACTTTATAACCGTTGCAAATAGCACTCCGCGTAATGGCACGGATAGTAGCATTCATGCCCGAAGCATCGCCTCCCGATGTCAAAATGCCAATATAACCTTTCTTTTCCATAATTTTCTGAGATTAGTTTCTGTGACCAAGGAACTGCAAATACCACTCCACGCAAAAAGAAAAGGCATCCTTTTTCTGAAAATTAAGGCATTTCACAAAGTTTAAGACAACAGTCTGCATTTCTGTCAGCCAACGGAACTCTTTACTTCAAGGCATAGAACTGTTCGATAAGCGAAGTCAGATTGGCAGTAAACAAGCGGACGGAAATGGCCAGCAGGATGATTCCGAAAAACTTCCGGATGACATAAATTCCGCCCTTGCCCAAAAGACGCTCGATGCGGTCGGTCAGCTTAAGCACCAGAAAAACACATATCATATTCAGTACCAGCGCCAGAATAATATTGACCGAAGCATACTCCGCCCGCAACGAAAGCAAGGTAGTAAACGAACCGGCTCCTGCCAGCAGCGGAAAGACAAGAGGAACAAGCGTCGCCTCTTTAATGGGGCCGATATTCTTGAATATCTCAATGTCAAGAATCATTTCAAGCGACATCAAGAAAATAACGAAAGCACCGGCCACCGCAAACGAAGCTATATCCACCTGAAAAAGACGCAACATCATGTCACCGGCAAAAAAGAATCCCAGCAACAACGCAAAAGCGATAAGCGTAGCACGAATAGCGTTGACCGTCCTTCCCTTCTGCTTCTGATCTAAAATAATCGGTATAGCCCCGAATATATCAATCACGGCAAAAAGCACGATAAAAGCGCTCAACAGCTCTTGAAAATCAAATGCACCCATAAGTCTTATAAGTCTTGAATCAGTTTTGGGCAAAGATAGCACAAATTACAATAAATACAACCAGACAATCAAAAACAAATTTCCCCACGAACTCTGTATCTCTAGCCTGAAGATACAAATCTTCAGGCTAGAGATATATATATCCAACCTGGAGATGCACATCTTCAGACTGAAGATACAGAAACAGCCGCGACAAAGATCAAAAACATTATCAGACTGTAAGAAACGATAAAAAAGATAAAAGGCAGCACGGCAAACGCATCCTTGTCAAATTTATGGTTAACTTTGTATGTTAAAACGATAACTTAACAAAGTTAATGAAAATGGAATTTCAAATGTATGACAAGCTGTTGCAGCTACCGCTATTTCAGGGATTGGGAAAGAACGAGTTCACCCAAATCATTGAAAAAGTGAAACTGCATTTCCATAAATACAGCAAGGACGCAATCATTGCAAGAGAAGAGGAGGCATGCAAAAAGCTTATCTTCATTCTGGACGGAGAAGTGTTGTATGAAGCGTATGATCCGGACCAGAAATATATGCTTCAGGAAACCATAAAGGCGCCCCATATCATCGAGCCATACTCGCTCTTCGGGCTGAAGCCGTACTACAGCGCAACTTACTTCGCTTCCACAGAAACTAACGTACTGACCATCGACAAGAAATATCTGCTGATCAACCTCAGGCTCTACGATATCTTCATGCTCAACTACCTCAACATGCTGAGCAGCCGGGCGCAAATGCTCAACAAGAAATTATGGGACGTACGCATAGGAAACACGTACGAAAAAATCATATCGTTCCTCACACTGCGCTGCAACACGCAGCAGGGACCGAAAACATTGTATGTGAAGATGGAGGATTTTGCCGAAATGCTCACCGACACCAGGCTGAACATCTCGACCGCCCTCAATGACATGCAGGACAACGGACTGATAAAGCTCAGCCGGAAGAAAATATTAGTGCCCGAGCTTGCAACGCTGATTGACTTCTGTAAAAACAAAAAGAAAAAGGAAACGAACAAATGAACACCCACAGAGAAAACCCTTTTCTGCACGCATACGGAACACCGCACGAAACCGTTCCGTTCAACCGGATTGAGCTGAATGACTATGAGCCTGCCATCCGTGAAGGAATGAATGAGGAAGACAGGGAAATCGAGCGGATAACCGACAATACGGAACCGCCCACTTTCGAGAACACCATTCTGGCTCTGGAGAATTCGGGCGCACTGCTGGAACGTGTCACCACCGTGTTCTTCAACCTGATGAGTGCGGAAACATGCGATGAAATGGACGCGCTGGCAGAAAAAATGATGCCGGAACTGTCTGAACACAGCAACAACATAAGCCTGAACCCCAAGCTGTTCAGCCGTATCAAACAGGTGTATGCGCAAAAAGAATCGCTAAAACTGACTGCTGAAGAGGAACAGCTTCTGCAAAAGACTTACGACGGATTCATGCGCAACGGGGCAGACCTCTCCGACAGCGACAAGGAAATCTACCGGAAACTGTCGGCCGAACTGAGTTCGCTCACCTTGAAGTTCGCCCAAAACCACTTGAAAGAAACAAACAACTTCGAACTTGTCCTGACAGACAAAAACGAACTGGAAGGATTGCCGGAAAGCACCGTCGAGGCTGCCAGACATGCTGCTGAGGAAAAAGGCAAGAAAGACTGCTGGATGTTTACCCTGCAGGCACCCAGCTATGTGCCTTTCATGAAATACAGCGCAAAACGCGGGCTGCGCAAGAAGCTCTACATGGCTTACAACACGCAATGCACGCACGCCAACGAATACAACAACACGGAAATAGTGAAGCGGATCGTAAACATCCGCATGGAAATGGCACAACTGCTCGGATTTAAAGACTTTGCGGACTATGTGCTGCGCAAACGGATGGCAGAGAACAGCGGCAATGTATACAAGCTGCTGAACGACTTGCTGGATGCCTATTCTCCAGCCGCACGCAAGGAAGTGGAGGAAGTTGAAAAATTGGCACGCGAAACGGAAGGCGAAAACTTCATCCTGATGCCCTGGGATTTCTCTTATTATGCCGAAAAGCTGAAAGACCGGAAATACAGCCTGAACGACGAAGAACTTCGCCCCTACTTCGAGCTGGGCAAGGTAAAGCAGGGAGTTTTCGGACTCGCCACAAGACTTTACGGAATCACTTTCAAGGAAAACAAGGAGATTCCCGTTTACCATCCCGACGTTCAGGCTTATGAGGTATACGACAAAGACGGAAGCTACCTGGCCGTACTTTATGCCGACTTCCACCCGAGGGCAGGCAAACGCTCCGGCGCATGGATGACCAGCTACAAAGAGCAATGGACCGACGCTGAAGGCAACAACAGCCGTCCGCACGTTTCCATAACAACGAACTTCACGAAACCCACTTCCGATCGGCCGGCATTGCTGACTTTCTCAGAAGTGACCACTTTTCTGCATGAATTCGGACATGCGCTCCACGGCATATTCGCAAACACCCGGTTCAAGAGCATGAGCGGAACCAACGTATACTGGGATTTCGTAGAACTTCCCTCTCAGATTATGGAGAACTTTGCGACGGAAAAAGAGTTTCTGAGCACCTTCGCACGCCATTACGTGACAGGAGAGCCGATTCCGGAGGAACTGATCCGGCGCATAATCGATTCGTCCAACTTCAATGCGGCTTACGCTTGCCTGCGGCAAGTAAGCTTCGGACTGCTCGACATGGCATGGTACACCCGCACCTCACCGTTTGAAGGGGATGTGAAAGCCTACGAAAAGGAATCGTGGACAAAGGCGCAGACACTTCCCCAACCCGACGAAACCTGCATGAGCGTACAGTTCGGCCATATCATGTCGGGAGGCTACGCCGCCGGATACTACAGCTACAAATGGGCGGAAGTGCTGGATGCCGACGCGTTCTCGCTATTTCAGGAGAAAGGCATATTCAACAGCAAAGTGGCGCAGTCGTTCCGCGACTGCATCCTGTCGAAAGGAGGCACCGAACATCCGATGACGCTCTACAAACGCTTCCGCGGACAAGGGCCAACAATCGATGCACTGCTCAGAAGAAACGGAATAAAACAATAACATTATTGATATACAATTATGAAGAACTTAAGATACATCCTGGCTGTAGCAATGCTTCCGCTGATTTTGTGCGGATGCAACCAGGAGGATGACATCATGGAAATATTCGCCAACGGACAGACATGGCACTGGAGTTCCTCTTACACTACATCCGACTGGGAAGATGACAATAAAGGTACATCGTCTTTGACGCAAAGCGAAATCCGTCAGATCAATGAGAATGCTGACGTATATATCATCCAATTCTCTGACGACGGAACGCTGGAAGGGAAAGGCAGCTCTTTCTCATTCACAGGAAGATGGAGCGCAAACGGAAAAGACCAGACAATTTCAATCACCCTTAACCCGAGCAGCACTCCAAGCGGACTCGACAAGACTTTTCATGATGAAATCCAGAACGCCCAGTTCTATCGGGGAAACTCTCGGTTCATCAAACTTTTCAACTCAGAAAGAAACCACTTCATTCAATTTTATCCTTTAGGCATCTGATTTAACCATGAAACAGACAGAACATAAACAGGAAATCTTGGATAAAAGATACATGCACATGGCACAAATATGGGCAGAGAACTCCTATTGCCAGCGCAGGCAGGTGGGCGCGCTGATCGTGAAAGACAAAATGATCATTTCCGACGGATACAACGGCACGCCTTCGGGCTTCGAAAACGTATGCGAAGACGAACACGGACTGACAAAGCCTTATGTACTTCACGCAGAGGCAAACGCCATCACCAAAATAGCACGCTCAAGCAACAGCAGCGAAGGCGCTACCATGTACGTGACCGCATCTCCGTGCATCGAATGCGCCAAACTGATTATACAGGCAGGCATCAAACGTGTGGTCTACGCTGAAAAATACCGCCTGGAAGACGGTATCGAACTGCTGAAACGGGCTGACATAGAGGTAGTCTACCTGAATCCAGAAAACATATAAAACAAAAAGATATGAAAAACAACAATTCACGGTTCATGCCCTTCCTGCTGGCAGTGTGTCTGGTAGCAGGTATAGCCATAGGCACATTCTATGCGAACCATTTTTCCGGAAACAAACTGGGCATCATCAATACTTCATCCAACAAACTGAACGCGCTGCTGCATATCATCGACGAACAATACGTGGACACAGTCAACATCACAGACCTGGTGGAGGAAGCGATGCCCCAGATACTTTCTGAACTCGATCCGCACTCTTCCTACATTCCAGCCAAAGACCTGGAAGCCGTCACCGCAGATCTGAAAGGCAGCTTCAGCGGAATCGGCATCCAATTCACTATCCAGGACGACACCATCCATGTGAACAGTGTAATAAAAGGCGGACCTTCTGAAAAAGTCGGACTGATGGCCGGCGACCGCATCATTGAAGTGGATGATTCGGCATTCGTCGGAAAAATCGTCACCAACCAGGAAGCCATGAAACGTCTGAAGGGAGAAAAGGGCAGCAAGGTGAAGTTAGGCATCTACCGCCCCGGAGAAAAAGGAACGCTTCATTTTACGGTGGTGCGCGGCGACATTCCGGTCAAAAGCGTTGATGCAGCCTATATGATCACCGACAAGTTCGGTTATGTAAAGGTCAACAAATTTGGAGAAACCACTTATCCCGAACTGTTGGTTGCACTGGCCAAGCTGAATCAGAAGAACTGCGAAGGGATGATTATCGACCTGCGGGGGAACACAGGGGGATATATGGCAGCTGCCATCCAGATGGTGAACGAATTTCTGCCTAACAACCGACTCATCGTCTATACGCAAGGGCGCAAGGCTCCGCGTGAGAACTACACGTCAAACGGGACAGGAAGCAGCCAGAAGATGCCGCTCATCGTGCTGGTGGACGAGGGGTCGGCATCCGCAAGCGAAATATTTGCCGGAGCCATCCAGGACAATGACCGCGGAACCATCATCGGACGGCGCTCGTTCGGCAAAGGGCTGGTGCAGCAGCCGATAGAGTTCAGCGACGGTTCTGCCATCCGGCTGACCATTGCCCGCTACTACACCCCTTCGGGTCGCTGCATCCAGAAGCCTTATGAAAAAGGGAAAGAAGACGAATACGAACTGGATCTGCTGACAAGATACGAACACGGGGAGTTCTTCTCGGCCGACAGCATCAAGCAGAACGAGAAAGAAGTATACCATACCAGCCTGGGACGCCCGGTTTATGGAGGCGGAGGAATCATGCCTGACATTTTCGTTCCTCAGGACACGACCGGAATGACTTCTTATTTCCGTATGGCGGCAAACAGGGGACTGATCATCCGGTATTCGTTCGACTATACAGACCATAACCGGCAGAAACTGCAAGAATACGATACACCGGAAAAGATGGAAGCTTACCTGAAAAAGCAGAACCTGCTTAACCAGTTTGCTGGATGGGCTGAGAAAAGGGGACTGAAACGCCGCAATAATCTCATGATGAAATCAAGAGAATTGTTCGAGCTCAGCCTGTATGGAAATATAATCTATAACATGTTGGGCATTGAAGCTTATATCGAGTTCTTGAACAAAACAGACAATACGGTGCAGAAAGCAGTGGAAGTGCTCGAGAAAGGAGAATCTTTCCCGCAGGCTCCTGCATCCGAACAAGCAGCCAAAGAAAATGATGAACGAAGAAAAACAGAAACTGCGTAAGCAAATTGCCGCTCAAAAGAAACTGTACGCCGAAGCGCAACTTTCAGAATGGTCTTCCAGCCTGCTGCAAAAGCTGGAAGACCATCCGCGCTTCAAACGGGCGCAAACCGTATTGCTCTATCACTCTCTTCCCGACGAAGTGCAGACACACAAGTTCATCGAAAAATGGGAAAAGAGCAAACGGATTGTACTGCCTGTCATCAAAGGCGATGAACTGGAACTCAGAATATACAATGGCATAAGGAATCTGAAGCCGGGTTGTTTCGGCATCGGAGAGCCGGCCGACGGAACGCTCGTCGAAGAACAAGACATCGAATTGGCTATAATCCCCGGAGTGGCATTCGACAGACAGGGCAACAGACTTGGCCGGGGAAAAGGCTATTACGACCGCACACTGTACAGGCTCAGACACACCTACCGCATCGGCATATGCTTCGGATTCCAACTGCTGGATAAAATCCCGGCAGAAAGCAGCGATCAGAAAATGAACGAGGTATGGACAGAAAACGGGCGTGTCAGCGAAACACAATATCCACTATAACTTGCGAACCTACCTGAGCATTCAAATTGCGGACAAGCATCTCGCGCGCCATCATCAGTTCCTGGCGCACCACAGACGAAGCAAGATGCACGTAAAGCACCTGGTTACGGATATAAAGATTCGTTGTGTAGCGGGTAACGGCCGGTCCCACCACATCTTTCCATGCGTCTACCAGACGATATTCATTCAGCGGCGTTTCAAGTCCCTCCAAACGGAGATACCGCCTGATTACATCACCTAACAGTTCGGTATTGCTCCGCTTCATAAATCCTCCTTCCGTTCCGACACAATGCCGTTGTCCACTTCAAAAAGCTTGTAGTCGCCTTCGATTTTGCGCAATATTTTATCCAGATGGTCACGGTTTGTGTCAGTAATGAATATCTGCCCGAAACTGTCCCCTGCAACCACTTTCACAATCTGCTCCACGCGCGAAGCATCCAGCTTGTCAAATATGTCGTCAAGCAGCACTAAAGGAGTAGTCCGGCTTCCTGTACGCTTCAGAAATTCAAACTGAGCCAGTTTCAATGCAATCAAGTACGTTTTGTTCTGCCCCTGCGATCCTTCGCGCTTAATGGGGAAATCGCCTATTTTCATAATCAGGTCATCCTTATGAACTCCTTTCAAAGAAAATCCCATAACCCTGTCCTTCTGCCGGTTCTGCTGTATTTGGGCAAGCAGATCTCCCTGCGAAGCACACGACTGATAGGCCAGACTTACACATTCCTGATCCTGCGATATATAAGAATAATACGACTGGAAAATAGGTATGAACTCATCAATGAAAGCTTTCCGCCCTGCATAGACAATCTCCCCGGAAGACGCCATCATTTCTTCCCAAACCGACATCAGCTCTTCATCCGGTTCAACCTCCGACTTCAACAGAGTGTTGCGCTGGCTGACAGCCTTGTTGTAACGAATCAAGGCATCCAGGTATCCGCGGTCATACTGCGAAATCACCATGTCCATGAATTTGCGCCGTTCCTCACTTCCGCCGGCAATCAACAAAGAGTCAGAAGGAGAAACCAGCACCAAAGGTATCAGCCCGATGTGGTCGGAAAAACGGCTGTACTCTTTTTTGTTGCGCTTGAACTTTTTCTTTTGGCGGGCTTTCAGTCCGCAATAGAGTTCTTCCGGCTCTCCTCCGTCCGTTTCATAGAATCCCTGAAGGACAAAAAAGTCCTGCCCATGACGGATATTCTGGGAATCGACAGAGTTTGTCGCACTTTTGCAGAACGACAGATAATACACCGCATCCATCAGGTTGGTCTTTCCCATTCCGTTCTTCCCGATGATGCAGTTCATCTTCCGCGAAAAATCCAGTTCCACTTGCTCCAGATTCTTATAATTAAGTATTGATATCCGTTTCAGCCACATATTTCCATCCTTTTACGATACAAAATTAAGAATAAAAGCAGTATTGATAAAAAAACATGGCTCCAAATTTCATTTATAAGTATAAATAAACTACTTTTGCTGACTGAAAATCGAACAAGGAAATAATAAAAAAACAACAATAAAAATGACTGAACAAAAGCACACTCACGAACCTATGAATGTGGACGAAGCATTAAGCACTTCTGAAGCGTTCCTGATCAAAAACAAAAACGTATTCTTGGGAGCCATCGTTGCAATAGTGGTTATCGTCGGCGGATTCTTGGCCTACAACCATTTCATCGCTACCCCAAAAGAAATCAAAGCTTCTGAAGCAATATTCAAAGGCGAACAATACTTCGGAATAGACCAATTTGAAATCGCACTGAACGGCGACAGTCTGGGATATGCAGGCTTCGTAAAGCTGGCTGATGAATTCAGCGGCACCGATGCCGGAAATCTGGCAAACGCTTATGCAGGAATCTGCTATGCGCAGCTTGGCAAATACGAAGACGCTGTGAAATATCTTGACAAGTTCAGCGGCAAAGACGCACTGGTAGCACCGGCTGTTTTAGGAACATTGGGAAACTGCTACGCGCAGCTCGGACAGCTTGACAAGGCAGCTTCAACGCTTCAAAACGCAGCCGAGAAGGCAAACAGTATGACACTCAGTCCGATTTATCTGATTCAAGCCGGCCAGATTCTCGAAAAGCAAGGCAAAAATGAAGATGCAGTAAAAGTATATAAAGAGGTAAAGACCAAGTATGCCAATTCTTACCAGGCAATGGATATTGACAAATACATCGAACGCGCTTCTTTGAAATAATACAAAAACATCCTTGATGATAACGATTGAAGCGAAGGACCGGAACAGATTCTGATTCTTCGCTTCAGTCATTTATAAAACAATATTTAAACCACAAACCACTATGGCTACAGCTTATCATAACTTGTCAGACTATGACTTCAATTCTGTTCCGGACGCATCGGAAATGCGTTTCGGCATTGTCGTATCAGAATGGAACCACAACATAACAGGAGCACTGCTTGAAGGAGCAGTCAAGACACTGAAAAAACATGGAGCCAAAGATGAAAACATCTTGGTATACACTGTCCCGGGAAGTTTTGAACTGACTTTCGGATCAGCCCAATTCGTCAAAAGCGGAAAAGTAGATGCGGTCATCGCTTTGGGATGCGTAATACGCGGAGAAACTCCTCACTTCGACTATGTATGCAGCGGTGCTACACAGGGACTCACCCACTTGAATGCAACTCAGGACATACCTGTTATTTACGGACTCATCACAACCAACAATATGCAGCAGGCTGAAGATCGCGCTGGCGGGAAATTGGGTAATAAAGGAGATGAATGTGCTGTAACAGCAATAAAAATGATTGATTTTGTTTGCAGATTAAGAAAATAGTTGTACCTTTGCAACGCAATTGAAAAAACAACAGTTCATTGCGTGTTGGGCAAGTACCAGAGTGGCCAAATGGGGCAGACTGTAAATCTGCTGGCTTATGCCTTCGGTGGTTCGAATCCATCCTTGCCCACACAATTGCGGAAGTAGCTCAGTTGATAGAGCATTAGCCTTCCAAGCTGAGGGTCGCGGGTTTGAGTCCCGTCTTCCGCTCTTTTTCATAATTACAACAAAATGGGGGCAAGTACCAGAGTGGCCAAATGGGGCAGACTGTAAATCTGCTGGCTTATGCCTTCGGTGGTTCGAATCCATCCTTGCCCACACAACTGCGGAAGTAGCTCAGTTGATAGAGCATTAGCCTTCCAAGCTGAGGGTCGCGGGTTTGAGTCCCGTCTTCCGCTCCACTGAATGGATGTATCATTGCGATGCATCCATTTTTTTGTATGCACAAGAAAAAAGGAAGACCCAAGCCTCCCTCTTTCAAATACTTAAAACGCAACCAACGCTCAGAAGCGTATCTCTCCGCTTCCAAAGCAGATGCGGGCATCACGATCGTAAATCACGCCGAACTGCCCCGGAGCAATTCCCTGCAACGGAGCCTCAGACTCCAGCACATAGACTGAACTTTCACCTGCACGCATCAACTTCCCTCGGATAAACTCCGGAGTATGGCGGATTTTGAAACAAACGTCGAACGGAAACGTTTCACCAAGCCAAGGGGCATCTGTAATGAAATGAAAATCATGCAAGCAGACCCGAGTTCCATATTGCAAAGGCGTATCATAGCCATGTGACACATAAACCACATTGCTGTCAATATCCTTATCAACCACAAACCACGGACCGCCGCCTAATCCCAGTCCTTTGCGCTGCCCGATGGTATGAAACCAGTAGCCACGATGCGATCCCAGAATCTTGCCGGTTTCTTTTTCCACGACCGCACCTTCTTTCTCTCCCAAGAAATGACGGATAAAGTCATTGTAATTAATCCTTCCCAAGAAACAAATGCCTTGACTGTCCCGTCGTCTGGCATTGGGCAGCTTCATATTCAAGGCGATTTCTCTCACCTCGCTTTTCATCAGCTTCCCCACAGGGAAAAGCAGTTTGGACACTTGCAGGCTGTCAATCTGCGCCAAGAAATCGGTCTGATCCTTCACCGGGTCTACAGCGGTTCCCAACCATATTTTACCCTCGCGCTCAAGCGTAGTGGCATAATGCCCTGTAGCCATCTTATCAAAAAGATGCCCTACCCTTTCTTCAAAACAGCCGAATTTTATAAGGCGGTTGCACATCACGTCCGGGTTCGGAGTAAGCCCACACCGCACTTTCTCGATAGCATAAGTTACTACCCGGTCCCAATATTCCTGATGCAGATCGACCACCTCCAAAGGCAAGCCGTAACGCCGGGCCACGGCATGACACATTTCCAGATCTTCTTCCATCGAGCAGTCTGAATAACCGCTTTCATTATTACCTATACGGATATAGAACAGGGACGGTTTATAGCCTTCCGCACACAACTGATGCACAGCAACAGCACTGTCAACCCCTCCCGACAACAACACAGCAATTTCCATCAATAAAAATCTCCTAAATAAAAAATAAACCAACGGCAACCGATGCCAATCAGGGCACAGCCCCAAAGATACATGCAAAAACAGAGAAAGGAAACGGGATGTAAAAGTATCTCCAAAGAAAGACCCACTGAACTTCAGTGGGTCTTAAATTCTCTTTGTGGACCTGGAGGGAGTCGAACCCTCGTCCAAACAAGGAAGCCATACGCTTTCTACATGCTTATCTCTGCCTTCGGTTTTCGTGCATAAGCAAGACCAGAGCCACCCACTTGTGCCTTAGTCCCTAAAATTTCATCCCAGCCGCAGGACAAGACTGAAACTATTCCCGATTTTGCTGCACCGCTTTATCAAACGCTTCGGAACAAGAGCTTTTGAGCGATGTCTCGTTTCCGCCACTGTGGCAGAAATAAAGCTAATCTACTGTACTTCGATTAAGCAGCGAGAGCATAGTTTTCGTTGCCAGATAAAAGTTCAGTAACTGAGATTATAGTGCAAATCACCGACGCACTGCATGCTTACATACCACCTCTCTCGCTGTCAAAACCAAACAAGCCCAAGAGTTCTGTATCTAATATGGGCTGCAAATATATCATATTTTGCTGAAACGGCAAAAGAATCCATAAAAAATTCACCGCAAGGCAAAAGCCTGCGGTGAATTACCACTATCTGCAGCAAAGAAAAATCAATGATGAAACAGACGGATGCCCGTAAATGCCATTGCAATGCCATACTTGTCGCAAGTGGCGATAACATGGTCGTCGCGTACAGAGCCTCCGGCCTGAGCGATGAACTCCACGCCGCTCTTGTGCGCACGCTCAATATTGTCACCGAATGGGAAGAAAGCGTCAGATCCGAGGGAAACTCCCTTCAGCGATTTCAGCCAATCACGTTTTTCTTCACGCGTCAGCACTGCCGGCTTCTCGGTAAAGAACTGCTGCCATACGCCTTCGGCAAGCACGTCGTCGTGTTCTTCACTGATATACACATCAATCGTATTGTCACGGTCGGCCCGGCGGATTTTTTCCACCCACGGCAAATTGAGCACCTTCGGATGCTGGCGCAGATACCAGATATCCGCCTTATTGCCTGCCAGACGGGTGCAGTGGATACGGCTTTGCTGCCCAGCACCGATACCGATAGCCTGACCGTCCTTCACATAACATACGGAATTTGACTGGGTATATTTCAGCGTAATCAGCGCAATCATCAGATCACGTTTGGCCTCATCCGTGAAATGCTTGTTCTGTGTCGGAATGTTTTCGAACAATTCGGGGCCGTTCAGCTTGATTTCATTGCGTCCCTGCTCGAAAGTAACGCCAAACACATCTTTATGCTCTATCGGATTCGGCTTGTATTCCGGATCGATCTTGATGACATTGTAAGTTCCCTTACGCTTGCTTTTCAATATTTCCAGCGCCGCATCAGTATAGCCCGGAGCAATGACGCCGTCAGAAACCTCCCGATGAATAAAGCGTGCGGTTTCTTCATCGCACACATCACTCAGGGCGATGAAATCACCGTAAGAAGACATACGGTCGGCGCCGCGGGCACGCACATATGCATTGGCCAGCGGAGAGAGCGGCAGATCATCCACAAAATAAATTTTCTTCAATGTATCGTCCAGCTCCAAACCGATAGCAGCTCCGGCAGGACTTACATGTTTGAATGAGGTTGCGGCCGGCATACCGGTAGCTTCTTTCAATTCTTTCACCAACTGCCATCCGTTCAGCGCATCCAGAAAATTAATGTATCCGGGGCGTCCGTTCAGGACTTCAATCGGCAGTTCTCCCTCCTGCATGAAAATGCGGGCCGGCTTCTGGTTAGGGTTGCAGCCGTACTTGAGTGCGAGTTCTTTTGCCATATATTTTCAGTTTGATAGATTTTCTACAAAAATACGAAAAATCCCGCATCCCTGATTAAAGCCAGGCGAAAGATTATGTATTTTTGCCTGAAAAAGAATCCTAAATACAAAGAATCATGATAGACGAACTGCTTAAATTCAACGGCTCTTTCGTGGAGAGCAAGGGATATGAAAAATACATCACAAACAAGTATCCCGACAAGAAAATTGCCATTGTGACCTGCATGGACACACGTCTGACCGAACTGCTCCCCGCCGCACTGGGAATCAAGAACGGCGACGTGAAGATGATAAAGAACGCAGGAGGAACCATCAACCACCCGTTCGGAAGTGCCATGCGAAGCCTGATGGTGGCCATCTATGAACTGGGAGTGAAGGAGGTGATGATTATCGGGCATACGGACTGCGGAGTGCAGCACATGGACAGCGAAATAATGCTGAAACACATGCGCGAAAGAGGGGTTTCGCAAGACCACATCGACATGATGGAATACTGCGACGTGAATCTCCGCCAGTGGCTCAGCGGATTCACCGACACGGAAGAAGCCGTACAGAAAAGCGTAGCCATCGTGAAGCATCACCCGCTCGTTCCGAACGACATCTCTGTCAGAGGATTCATCATGAACTCCGTCACCGGGGAGCTTGTGGAAATAAACGCCGAATAGTTCCGCCAAATAAAAAAAGACGCAACGCCCCAAACCGGCGTTGCGTCCTAACCCCTATCATAAAGATTCACAAATCTTTCTTACTTTTCTTCTGCCAAAGCAATTTCAGACGATTCTTGAGGGACATAGTCGGCCTGGAAGAAGCGGCTCGCACGGAGCAGATGGCGCCAGATGCTTACCAGCTCCTGAGATTCCTGCAGAATGTTCAGGTAAACCATGTTGGCCTTCAGATAAGTGCTGTCAGCTTCCTGGATGTGGTTCATCTGCTGCTTGCGGAGAGAAGAAATGCTGTTCTTCAGGTCATCTCCCTCTTTCAGGATCTTATCCGCATCCGTATAGTCGTTGGCAAGAATGCAAGCCCTCGTACGCTCCATCAGGTCGCAAAGACGTTCGCGCATCGGAAGGAATTCCTGCACGTACTCGGCCGGAACCGGATTGAAGTTGTTGTCGACATGCTCCTTGCAAGGTTCACAGATACGCTTCAAGCAGTAGAGCATCTCTTCGCAGCTGTTGCTTCCGAGATGGAACCAGGTATTTTTCTCGATAGCCACGGTCATCGGAAGACGGCGCAAGCCAAGGATTTCCTTGCGGCGGCGCTTCTTCAGCATCTTCTTTTCTTCATCCGTTGCATTCATCGCCTTGCGGAGGCTCTTCAAGTCCTCATTGATAAATCCGTCGGTTACTTTCACATAGTTCTTTTCGGCAAAGTCAACATAAAAAGCAAGCGTATCCTTCACATGTTCGCGAAGCAGCGCAAGCACTTCGGCCTTGTCCTTGCTCTGAATCATGCGCTTGAAAATGTTGTCCTGATCTTCCAGCTTCTCTTTCTTTCCGAACTTGATGTTGCTGCGCACAAGCAGGAATACCGCCAGCACGATGAACAGGAACATGCCGACAAAGCTGGCATAATACATCACAAATGTCACGACGGCACAAATGGTGAAGGCCGTAAATGCAGTGATAAACCAGCCGCCGATAACGGAAAGCACGCCTGTAATGCGGTAGACTGCACTTTCGCGGCTCCACGCACGGTCGGCCAGCGAAGTACCCATAGCCACGATAAATGTCACATAGGTGGTAGAAAGAGGCAGCTTCATGGTGGTACCGATGATGATCAGCAAGCCCGAAAGCACCAGATTGACAGAGGCGCGCACCATATCAAAAGCGGCACCGTTTTCAAGAATCACGTCGTCTTTATTGAAGCGGCTGTTAATCCAGTTGCGCATTCCCGCCGGAATGTTGCGCACCATAAAATCGTTGAAGTTCGTTGCGCGACGCACAATCAGACGGGCAAGTCCGGAAGAGCCGAACATTTCATCTCCCTCCTCCTGGCGTGCCAGATCGACAGAAGTCTTGATCACATTCTGGGCTTTTTTAGAAGTGGCCAGCGCGTAGACCATGACAAGGCCGGCCGCAATAAGGAACACTACCGGAGTCTTGGCAGAAGCCATCAGCGAATCCATCATAAAGTTATGAGGATCAACTCCGGCGCCATTGGCCACATAGTCGGTGTAAGAAGAGAAGCCTGCCAGCGGCACACCGATAAAGTTCACAAGGTCGTTTCCGGCAAAAGCCAAAGCCAGAGAGAACGTTCCCAGAAGGACGATAATCTTGAACACATTCACTCTGCACCAGTGAAGAATCTGCATCAAGACGGTTGAAACGACAAGGCAGGCGCCCACCAGCATCGGCGTATTGTCGAGCACCCACTGCATCGACTCTTTCGTCATGAACGAGGCGCTGGCCAGTCCCTGGATCACGATGAAGTATCCCAAGGCCGTAACCGCTATTCCGCCAAAGATTCCGATTGTCCAAGAAAGATGTTTCTTATAATTAAATGTAAAGATGATTCGAGAAATGTACTGTACCACCGTACCGGCCACAAAAGCGATTGCTACAGAAAGGAAGATGGCCATAATCACAGAAAGTGCCTTTTCCGTATTCATCATGTCACCCAGGCTCAGCATCCCCGTTTCATCTCCGATAATCTTCAGAATCGCAAGAACGAATGTTCCTCCCAGCAGTTCGAACACCATCGAAACCGTAGTTGAAGTAGGAAGCCCCAACGTGTTGAATATGTCAAGCAGCACCACGTCCGTCACCATAACGGCAAGAAAAATACACATAAGGTCGTAGAAACTGAAGTTGACCGGATGGAATATTCCGTGACGGGCTATATCCATCATTCCGTTACTTGAAACAGCACCGACAAATACTCCCAGAGCGGCAATAATGACGATTGTTCTGAACTTTGCTACTTTCGCGCCGACGGCGGAATTCATGAAATTGACAGCATCGTTGCTGACACCTACCAGCAGATCGAACACCGCCAGCATGAACAGGAAAATAACGATTCCTAAATAAAGGGTTTCCATACGTTAGTTTATTGATTCACTATGTTTTTTCTGGGCACAAAGTTAGTCTTTTTTTCTGAAACAGAAATGTTACGCATGTTACAATTGTGTTACAAAATCGGAGGTGGGGGCAAATAAAGGCAGACCAGACAGACATCGGCCAAGGCAGCAGGCCGCACTTCCGCCGTCCGCCTGCAGAAAATATCCCGACAGCCAAACCTCTTCACTCCAGCGATGCAATCTCTTCACTCCAGCGATGCAATCTCTTCACTTCAGTGATACGATCTCCTCACTCCAGTGAAGAGATAAAAATGACGGATAATTC
>NZ_JANRHN010000015.1:0-84367 GCF_024733745.1 Bacteroides sp. ET225
CTGCTGCATGCCGCCCCTGCCGCATCCTGCGCAAAGGATTCCGAATCTCGGCTGATGAATTCTGTTGTGCTGGATTACAGTGCGTTTGCCTGGCATGAAGACTTGAATATGTCCCGGTAAAGTTACCTCTTCACTCCAGTGATACGTTCTCCTCACTCCAGCGATTCGTTCTCCTCACTCCAGTGATACGATTTCTTCACTGGAGTGAAGAGGTGAAGGCAACGGGACATTCCGGAGCAGGCAGCAGGGCAGGGGTCAGAACGGATAGCCTATGGCAAAGTGGATGCCCATGCCGTCCTTGAAATTGGGGATGTTGTAGTATCCTTTTTTCTCCGTATCATACGGCACGTGGAGCGCGATTCCGAAGTCCAGGCGGAGGATAAGGAACGACAGGTCGTAGCGGATTCCGAAGCCGGTGCCTGTGGCTATGCTGTCGAAAAAGCGGTTGAGGGTGAATTCCGCACCCGGGCGGGCTTCGTCTTTCCGCATCAGCCATACGTTTCCGGCATCGAGGAAAACGGCTCCGTTCAGATTCCCTCCCAAAAAGTTGGAGAGCATGCGGAAACGGTATTCGATGTTCGCTTCCAGCTTGATATCTCCGGTTTCGTCGACATACGAATAGTTGGTGCTGGAGGCCGGGCGGAAACGTCCCGGTCCGATTGAACGGATGGTGAACGCACGGATGCTGTTTGCACCTCCCACGTAGAACTGTTCGCTGTAGGGGGCGATGGTCTTGTTTCCGTATGCCCAGATGACACCGCCCATCACGCGCGTGGCAATCTGCTGTTTCTCGCTGATGTTGAACAGATAGCGGAACTCTGTGGAGTATTTTACGAACTGGGCAAACGGGTTTCCGAGCAGTTTCTTTTCCTGTTTCTTGAAACTCTGTCCGAATGCCGCATAAATCATGGAGGTTACGTTTCCTGCCGAGGTCAGCGAGTTTTCCCACCACAGGCGGTTGCGCTTCTGCTTGTACGTGTTGTCGTAGGTGAGCGTATAAGAGAACGACGGGATGAACTGGTCGTCCAGACTGTGGAAGAGCATCGGGTTCTGGCTGGCGATGGCGTTGAATTCGGCCGTTCGCCTCTGCAGCATGTTGAAAGCCAGATGCACCGGCGTAACCGTGTGCTTCAGTCCGCGCCGCCGCTGGAAGTTGTAAGTCACTTCTCCTCCGAAAGAGAGCATCTTGAAGTAGCGCGCGCGGTTCACCTGGCTGGCATAGATCTTGAAGTCGGTCTGCGAGGGGAAGCGGAAAGCGTTCATCCGGTTCTGCTGCCAGGGGAGGACCAGACGCGGGAAGTTCAGCGACAGGGCCGCTCCAAGTTCATACGAGTTCATCACGGAGCTTTCTCCGTCCACCGTCGAGCTGGTCTGCCATTCGTACGATCCGTTCAGTTCCAGGTTCAGCGACGCCCCCATCCGCTTGAAGTTCTTTTTAGACAGTTTGAATACGGCTCCCGGTCCTGTCTGCTTCGTGCTTTTGGTCTTTACGTTCAGTTCCAGCTCGCTGTCGTATGGCAAGTCGAACATGGCGTTTATCGTGATGTCCAGCGTGTCTGTATCGCCCTTCGGATTGTATCTGAATTCGTTGAACTTGAATATGCCCAGGCGCGACAGAGCCTGCTGGGAGTAGTTCTGTTTCTGTTGCGAAAAGATTTCGCCGTTTCTGTAGAGGAATCTTCTGCGCAGTACGCCGAAGCGTACGCCCGGCTTTTTCCCTGCATAGTTGACCTGGAAGTGGCGGAACTTGATCGAGTCGATGGGCTGTTCTCCGTTCTGTCCGATCAGGTTGACCGTTGTGTTTCCTATATGATAGGTTCTCAGGGCGTTTTTCGGCACGTTGGGCTGCTGCGCGATTTTCAGGTTGACATATCCCGGCTTCATGATGGTGTCGGCGAGGAACGTGATGAACTCGGAACGGTAAAAGTAATACCCGTTGTTCTTGAACAGCTCTACGAGCCGTTCTCTTTCCTGGTTGAGCGTGTTCACGTTGAACGGGTCGTCTTTGTGCAGCATTGTTTCATCTTTGTTTGCCTGGATCAGGCTGTCGCAGCGCGCGTCGAATCCGGCATACATGACAGAATCCAGCAGGTATCCGTGGCCGAAGTTGACGGTATAGTTCAGCTTGGCTTTTTTAGGATTTTTCAATGTATCTACCGTATAGGTTACGTTTCCGTTGAAATATCCGTAATCCTTCAGCAGGTTGGTGGCCACTTTGCTTCGGGTGTCGGGGTTTACGGTGGAGATATAGACCGGGTCGGCGGCCAGTTTGTTGAAAATCCATTTGCCTATTCCCTTGTCGTATCTTTCGAACCGGTTGTATATCCACAGCCCGAAGGGGAACGGCCAGCGGGATTTCGGGCTTCCGAAGAACGAGTTGTTCGGCGCCACGTTGATTGCCCCCATCACCTCTTCCAGCGTGCTTTCTCCGGTCTTGCTCTTTTCGTAGTTTGTGATTTTCGGTGTCGGTGTACCGACATACAGCACTTCTCCTTCGGCCAGGTGTTTGGTTGTGGAGCAGGATGCCAGAATGAGCGCCGGCATCAGTCCGGTCAGTAGAGTCTTATAATTCAGTTTCTTCATTTTCTTCTGCGCTTGTAGGTTTGTCATTTTTCCTTTTCTTCCGGA
The DNA here is from genome assembly GCF_024733745.1 of Bacteroides sp. ET225. Lineage (NCBI taxonomy): Bacteria > Pseudomonadati > Bacteroidota > Bacteroidia > Bacteroidales > Bacteroidaceae > Bacteroides > Bacteroides sp. ET225. The sequence continues at coordinate 2,629 of NZ_JANRHN010000015.1, forward strand.
AGATGAACAGTTCGCCCAGTTTTCCCACCTTCTTGCGGAGGACAATGCCTGCTCCTGTTTCCGTAACTTCGCCGTCAAGTATATTCTCGTACGTCTTGTCGTGGAATACCTTTATATATCGTGTGCCGCTGTCGTCCAGCCGGTATTCCAGCGAGATGTTGTCGATGAAGGACTCGTCCTGTTGCTGCACATTGTTTCCCGTAGACACCTTTCCTCCGATAACTACCCTTATCCGGTTGTTCCAGAAGCGTTTGGCAAATTCAAAGTTATAGTCGGTCCGTGTAGATCCCGTTTCTCCGTCGTCGGTCTGTTCGATTCCGAAGTTCACGTCGATGGTTTTCAATGCGCTTCCTGCCACCTTGTTGATCTGATCCTGCAAGAACGAATTCATTACGCTGTTGGCGTCCAGCCCGCCTCCGGCAGTATTTCCTTCGGCCATATACATTCCCGTAACGAGCATGGTTACGGCAAGCTTGTTCTTTTCTTCCGCCGACATGGATGCAAGATCGTTTTGCACGCTTCCGTCTTCCGGGGCATCGATCGTGAAGGTGAATCCCAGGTTGTCAAGCCGGTTGGTGATGTATACTCCCACGTCAAAGTTGACGGTTCTGGCATTCTGTCCTTCCTGTGCTACGGAGGCTCTCATTCTTTCCGTTGCCTTGATGTTCAGGTTCGGATTCATGAGGTCGCCCGTCCATTCGATGTAGCTTCCTTCCTTTATGTGGAATGTTTTCAGCGGAATGATAGGGAGTTCGTATTTCATCTCTCCGCTCAGCAGGGTGTACCGTCCGCTCAGAATCATGTTTCCTTCCATTGTATATTGGAATGAAAGATCTCCCCCTCCCTCAAACCTCATGTAGTTGCTTCCCTGCTCGTCCAGGTTTACCCGGCACTGCACTCCTTCGTCGATATGAAGCGTCATGAGCATGTCTATACCTCCCAGTGTAATCATCTGGAGGGATTCGGGGCTGACAGAGGCGGTGTCGTTGAAGTTGACGAATGTGACGGTTTCTCCCAGCTTGTCCTCTACGGTGAGCGGCGAATCCTTCAGGATGTATGTAAAGTCGCTTCCTCCCCGGATGTTCATGTTCCCCCGAATCATCATCAGGTTGGGAGTTCCGCTCAGCACGGAGTGGAAGTCTACATACAGCTTGCCGTAGACGAGGGATTCTTTTGTCTTTTTCGCATTGAGCAGTTCAAAGTTGTTGGCATCCATTTTCAGGTTCATTTGGATGTTTGCCATGTCTGCCATATTTACATTGCCGTCGATGGTGAAAGGCGTTTTTCCTTTTGTAAATATCTTGAACCGGTTGAATATCAGTTTGCTGTCTTTAATCTCAAGCGGGCGGTCGTCAAAGCGCAGGTTCAGTGATGCCTGGGGCACGAACACATTTACGCTGTCCAGATTGATCGTTCCGTTGATCAGCGGCGCGCTGACATCTCCTTTCACAGACAGTCCTCCGTCGAGATCTCCGCTCAGCACTGCCGTTCTTCCGGGGACAAACGAATTTGCTATGTCGAGCGGGAGATGGTGCAGTTCCATCTTCGCGTCTATTTTGTCTGTTTCTTCCTTGCTTCGTGCCGGATAATAGGAACCGCTGAGGCTGGCTATCTCTTCGTCGTTTCTTGTGATGAATCCGTCGATGCTCTGCACTCCCGATTGTTTGGGCAGGTAGACTGCGCTCAACGCCCAGTTGCCCATAGGCTGTTTGCTGTATGCCAGATTGTTGATGCTTGTTTCAACTGCAATCTGGTCGCTTTGGTCCGTCTGCACATAGTGCGCTTCCAGGTTGATGATTCCTGCGATGTCGGGCATATAGGGAATGATTCGTCTGAACTCGGCAATGTCCAGCCGGTTAATTCCCAGTGTAAGATTTTGTGTGGCAAGGCTGTCGGGCGTAGAATACAGGCTGAGGCCGGTGTGGTCTTTGTCGTATATGGACAGATTTGCCATGATCCGTCCGTCATCTCTGAGAAGAATATAGTTGTTTTCGTTAACGAAGAATTTGCGGTAGACCAGTGTCGGGTCAAGCGGCATGATATGCAGGCTGATGCCTTCCTTTTGCAAGCCGGCAGTCATCCCTAAGTCGACCCCGCATTCTTTTTTCCCGTTGAAATATCCGATGTTCACGTTGGCATGTGTAGAATCCACCCTGCTTTGAAGGGTGATGTCGAACGCCTCCTGATAGGGCTTGTCCCCAGCCTTCACTTCACTCTTGAACGTCAGTCCGTTATGTTCTTGAGCCGCATTGAACCTGATCGTGTCGAGCGACAGGCTGTCTGTGTGCAGTCCGAGCAGGTAAGCATTTCCGTTCAGTCCCGCCTGCGGATCTGTTTTCAGGTTGACTCTGAGCTTGTTGAAAGACAGTTTCCGGATGGCGAGCGTGTTTGAAACGGGGTTATCGTGCCCTGCGAAAATCCGCAGTTGGGCGGTGGGCAGAACCTGTTTCAGCTCGTCAAAGTTGAATTTGCGTGTTTCCCATTGCGCGTTCAGCATATTGATTGCGTTTTGCGCCTGGGATGCAAGTTCGTCAATGCCTCCTTTGCTCCGGAACAGAAAAGTAAGGTCGCCTGCGTTCACGTAGCAGTGGATGGAGTCGCGCGCCGTAGTCCCTCCCACATGCAGGTCTTTGGTTGTAAATGTTTTCTTGTCTGTTATGAGATGGATGTTTTTCATGGATACCCTCGCGCTGTGGCTCTTTTTCATGTCGGTTGCCGCACTCAGTTCGATGTCTTGAGTGGTTTTGAACGGAGCAGACGTAAAGCCCAGTCCGTGCCAGTCAAGGTTGAGCACATTGACGGTGCCTTTGGCGCTGATTCTTTTCGGGTTGATTCGGGCGTTCAGTTCCGAAGATATGTGCATGAGATTATCCTTGGCATTGAAATGCAAGGCAGCTTCCGAGTGTTTCAGCTCTGCGTCAAGTCCGATTCCTGAAAACACTCTCGACCCATACCGGAGATGGTCGAGCGACGCATTTGCCCGCATGACGGTAGCCGGCGAGAAGAAATCGAGTTTTTCTCCTTCTGCTGCGACGGACGCCGTCAGCTCAAAGATTGAATCGTTTGGCATGAAGTTGTGGATATTCAGGTTGTTTGCCAGTACGGAAGCTGCGTAAGCTTCGCTTTTCATGTTGAATTTTCCTTTCAGTTCCAGCAGACCTTCTTCTTGTTCGATTCGGGTATCGGCAGACAAAGCATTTCCTTTCAGTTCAGCTTTTCCTTTCAATATTGTTCCGGAAGGAATTGTGACGCCTCCTGTCAGTTTTTCCAGAAATGACATTTGGATGAACTTCCCGGTCAGACTGATTCCCCCTTCTCTGGCTATGCTGTCCAGCATATGGTGCAGTACGCCGTCGGCTTCCAGGCGGAAATTGCCCGGAATGCCCATTGAGCAGGTGGTGAGGCGCAGCTCGTCCAGGCTTCCGTCTATTCCGAGCCGTAATTGTATCGGAGCGGAAGGCAGTGCGTTCGTTACCTCTTGCGGAAGGTCAGGAGCGGCTTTTATCAGATCGGCCTTGCCGATGTCGGCCATCAGGCGGGCGCTTAGCTTTCCGTCTTTGTTCTGCTCCGTGACACTCCAGTCGGCCGTGGCATTGAACTCAAGCGACGAGTTTGCCGTGTTTATTTGCAGAGATGGCACATGGATGGCCTGGTTGTCGGCTCTCAGTTCGCCCTGCGTTGACACGATCTGAAGTCCGGAACGCTCTTTCAGGTCGAACTGACGGATGAGGGCGCGTATGTTGTTTCCTGCATAGCAGATTGAATCCAGTCCGATGTTGATGTCGGTCAGTTCGATGTGCGAAGGATCCAGTCCTTTGTCTTCGTGTGGCGCGTTTCCTGAGTTATATGTGATTTTCGTTTGCTGGAGGTTGAATTCTTCGGCGGTGTACGCTTCCTTGTGGAGGTCGATGAATCCGTCACGCAGGGATGCCTTTCCTATGTCGAATCCCATGTCCATCGTGTCGAGCGGCATCTGCATGAGGAAGGACACGTTTTCGAGGCTGATATCTTCCAGCCTGATCTTCCAGTACAGAGGCGAACTTGCTGCAGCCGTGTCGGCTGCGGTCGTGTCGGCGAGTACCATGGCAAGCTGTGTGTCTTTCAGTTTCAGATTGTTCAGAACGGCCGTTTCGGGAGTCAGCTTCACTCCGTGCGAGTCCAGAAAGAGTTCCCCCAAGTTTCCTTTCAGCTGCATGCCTTCAATCAGGTTGAGCGTGTTGACAGCAGCCTTTTCAATCTTTATTCCGTCTATTTCCACCTGCTTCTTGAACAGGGGGAGCATTTGAATCTGTACGGTCAGTTTGCTGACGTTCAGAATCGTGTCATTGTTTTCTGTGACTTTTGTGTCGTGGACGACAAGGTCAAGCGGAAATGAGAGGGAAATGCGTCGGATCTGTATGTTCATTCCTGTAGCCTCTGCCGCATATTGGGTGGCCTTCCCGACAATGAAATTCTGTATGGGAGGAATATAGAGCAATATGCAGATGATTATAAACAGCAGGATAGGACTCGCCAGAACGATTCCGCCCCATTTTACGTACCTTTTCATTTTCAAAATTCTAGTTAGTTCTTGCGAATATATAAAAAAAGTATTGAAAAAAAGATTTTGTCGGGAAACTATTCGTTTATAGCCATTATTTTTTTACCTTTGTACAGTTACTAAACATTAATACACTTATGAAACCAACTTTATTTGTATTGGCCGCCGGTATGGGAAGCCGTTACGGCGGTTTGAAGCAGCTTGACGGTCTGGGCCCAAGCGGTGAAACGATCATGGATTATTCTATTTTTGATGCAATCCGTGGCGGATTCGGTAAGCTTGTGTTTGTGATTCGCCGTGACTTTGAGAAAGATTTCCGTGAAAAGATTGTAAGCAAGTATGAGAATCATATCCCCGTTGAGGTAGTGTTCCAGGATCTGGATAACTTGCCGGCGGGTTTCACTTGTCCTGAAGGACGTGTTAAGCCGTGGGGTACGAACCATGCGGTATTGATGGCTAAGGATGTAATCAAGGAACCGTTTGCCGTTATCAACGCAGACGACTTTTACGGAAGGGACAGCTTTGCCGTATTGGGCAAGTACCTGTCTGAACTCCCGGAAGGTGTCAAGAATGATTACTGTATGGTAGGATTCCGTATCGGCAACACATTGTCTGAAAGCGGAACGGTGGCACGCGGTGTCTGCGCGATGGACGAAAATGCACATTTGACTACCGTTGTTGAACGTACTGAAATCATGCGTGTTGACGGAGTAGTTTCTTACAAGGATGAGAAGGGCGAATGGGTCGGCATTCCTGACAATACTCCGGTATCAATGAACATGTGGGGCTTTACTCCCGACTACTTCAAATATTCTGAAGACTATTTTGCCGAATTCCTGAAAGAAAACATCAGCAACCTGAAATGCGAGTACTTCATCCCGCTGATGGTGAACAAACTGATCAACGAAGGTACAGCTACCGTAAAGGTGCTTGACACAACTTCCAAATGGTTTGGCGTGACATATGCAGCCGACCGTCAGGGAGTAGTCGACAAGCTCCAGGCTTTGGTGGATGCAGGAGAATATCCTTCGAAACTGTTCTGATTTAAAAAAAGATGCCTTGAAAAAAAATATGACCGCCGATGGAGCCTCCGTCGGCGGTTCTTTTATTGGGGTTACACCCCGTAAACCTCTTTGTAAATGTCTTTCCGTATGTCTTCAAACCGGTTGTCGATGCTGTCCGTTCCGTAAAACATCAGTTTGAGCGGCATTCCTTCCCCTCCTTTTCTGTATGGAGGCTGAAAATAATCTTTCTCGCACAGCTGCAGCCCGCACCGTTTGTAGAATCCGATTCTTCGGATGCTCATCTCGTCGACCGGTTCTTCCACCTCCAGTACCAATATGTCGGGAACGATTTCTTTGACTTTCTCCATGATTTGTTTTCCGTATCCCCGGTTTCTTACTTCCGGTGAAGTGGCGAGGTGTTCCGCATAATGGAATCCGTCGAGCTTCCAGAGGGTGAACAGCCCTACCTGTATATCTCCGTCTGTTATCAGGTAGCAGGAGAACTTGGGGTTTGTATCTGTATTCTTGCGTTGTTCTTCATCGTCCCTCCGTTCTGCTTCCGGAAACGAGAAGTGCAGCAGGTTTTCAACAAAAGGGTAGTTGCTGTCGGATGTGTTGATTTTTGTAAATGTAATCATCGGATGGTTGAGTTTTTAGGTTATTTGTCTGTATAAAAACGGATCAGCTTTTCCAGTGCACGCTGGCATACGGGACAGAATACGGGCGCTTCATTGATTTTCATTCTGCATTCCGTGGTGGGGCGGTAGATGCCTTTCTGCGTATATCCCGCTCCTTCGTATACGCCTACTTTGGTGTATATCAGTGATTTGTCGGTTTGTACCGGCGTGGGAACAGGCGTTCCGGGTTCAACCATGTCTTTCCATTTTGCATCGAAGTCTGCCAATGTGGTGATGTTCTGTTCCCATGGTTCGATGCTGTAGGGATATTGAGGGCTCGGTGCGGCATCGTAGGCATATTCATCGGCCAGTCCTCCAAAGCTGTGTCCGAACTCATGCACGACCACCGGTTTGAACATCGGGTGATGAGCTGTGGTCAGGGTGTATGAATTGTAGATGCCGCCTCCGCCATATGTATCGGTGTTTGCCAAAATGATGATGTGTTCGTACGGAATGCCGGCAAGCCAGTTGTGGATGGCCTTTACGCTGCGTGTAGTCAGGTAGCGGTCGGAGTAGAAAGTGTCGAAGTGTGAGCTTACCGCAGTCTTCTTCCATTCGTTTTGCCTTGGAATGCTCACGCCGCTGTCTTTTGATTCGCTGAACACGGCAACCACGTTGAAGCGGCTCTTCAGTTTCTTGAACGGTTCGTGGCTGAAAAGTGCCTCGCATGCGGTCTGTGCGTCTTTGTAGAACAGTTCCGTTTCTTCTTTTGTATATCCTTCGGCAAGAATGGCTATATCAATGCAGTTTTCTTCACTTCCGCTTTTGAGCAGGTATCGGTGGGGGGTGATGGAAGCTTCGTCGCCCCGCTGATGAATGAGTATGTCTTTCGGGTCGATTTCGTGCGTCAATGATGCGGTTTCCTTATGATACACATCTTTCAGCCTGATTGTGACGGTGGCCGTATTTTTAGGGAAAGGAATCAGAAACGTATTTTCAAATCCCCGGGTTACTTTTTTCGCTTCGGCTTCGCATATCCATTCCTGAAAAAGGCTTGAAAAGGATGTGCGGTAAATGATTTTGCCGCTTGCCTTGTCTTTCATTTCGATTTCGCCGTTTCCTGCCAGCGGAAGTTCGCTGAGGTGATGGCGTCTGCCGGCCCATTGGGGAAGCGATGAGAGCTCGTCAAGGCAGATAGCCTGTGCTTCTGAGTTTCCGCTGAAAATATAGTCAGCCCTGATTGTTTTATTTACAAAATAATCGTCAAAGTTTTGTGCCTGTCCGGCGAAAGCAGACAGACCGATGCAGATAGCTGCGAGAAGATGTCTTTTCATGTACGGTTAAGTTTTATCGTTTGCATACAAATGTACGAATAACCGTTGAATCTGCAAAAAATATTCGGGGTGAGAATCAGGAGCTTTGGGACTGCATCGTGTCTGGGGCGACTTGACTTTCATACTTTCTGGCGGTAAAAATTATCAGTCTGGAAGATTTTTAAAGGAAAATCCTTATATTTGCCGAAATAAAAATATAGAAGAGATGGGACATCATCAATTAGACAGTTTAGACGAGCAAATTTTAAGATTGATAGCAGACAATGCGCGCATTCCGTTTCTGGAGGTAGCGCGTGCATGTAACGTATCGGGAGCAGCCATTCACCAGCGCATCCAGAAGTTGACTAATTTGGGAATCCTTAAAGGTTCTGAGTTCATTATCGACCCGGAAAAAATAGGATATGAAACCTGCGCTTATATCGGCCTTTATCTGAAAGATCCGGAGCAGTTTGATTCTGTGACCGAGGCGTTGAAGTTGATTCCTGAAGTGGTGGAGTGCCATTTCACTACCGGACAGTATGATCTGTTCATTAAGATTTATGCGAAGAACAATCATCATTTGCTGGAGATAATCCACGATAAGCTGCAGCCGCTGGGGCTGTCACGTTCTGAAACGATCATTTCGTTCCGTGAAGCCATCAAGCGCCAGATGCCTATTCTGGATCTGGCGAATGACGACTGATTTTTCGGACTGTTATTGTCGGCGGCATCGTTCGTAGTCGACAAAGCTGTAGGAGTAGAGATGCTTTTCGTCTTTCGGATGGCATTCTCTGCTTTTTTCTTTCCAGTCTGTTTCCTTTATTTCCGGGAAAAAGACATCGGCGGGCTTTTGGTTATCGTCTACTTCCGTCAGATAAAGTCTGTCGGCAAATGCCATAGCTTCGCTGTAGATGCTGGCGCCTCCGATGATGAATACTTCCTCTTCTTTCCGGCAGGCGTCCAATGCTTCTTGCAGGCTGCTGAAACACTCTGTTCCTTCAAATGTCTTTTTCTGCGATGTCAGTACGATGTTCCGGCGGTTTGGCAGCGCACCTTTGGGAAGCGATTCAAATGTTTTTCTTCCCATGATGATGGTGTGTCCGGTTGTCAGTGCCTTGAAACGTTTCAAATCGTTGGGCAGCCAGTAAAGCAGTTGGTTCCCGAAGCCCAGGCCGCGGTTCCTGTTGATTGCTGCAATGATGGATAATGTCATGTCTTTCTTGTTTTTAAACGGATACTTTTCCGGCAATGTGAGGCCAGGGATCATAGTTATCGAGCTGGAAGTCTTCGTATCTGAAACTGAAAATGTCCTTTATGTCTGGGTTCAGTTTCATGGTCGGGAGCGGGCGGGGAGTGCGGGTCAGTTGCAGATCGACCTGCTCCAGGTGGTTTAGATAAATGTGTGCGTCGCCCAGCGTGTGGACAAAGTCACCCGCCTTGAGTCCGGTCACTTGTGCCATCATCTGCAGCAGGAGTGCATACGATGCGATGTTGAACGGCACGCCAAGAAAGGTGTCGGCGCTGCGCTGGTACATTTGCAGGCTGAGCCGCCCGTCGGCTACGTAAAACTGGAACAATGCATGGCAGGGAGGCAGGTTCATATTCTTCAGGTCGGCCACGTTCCATGCGCTGACAATGATACGCCGGGAGTCCGGGTTATGCTTGATTGTTTCTACAGCTTCCGATATTTGGTCGATGAACTTGCCGTCGTATCCTGGCCATGAACGCCACTGATAGCCATAGATGTGTCCCAAATCGCCATTCTCGTCTGCCCATTCATTCCAAATTCTTATTCCATGCTCCTGCAGATATTTTACATTTGTATCTCCCTGCAAGAACCAGAGCAGTTCGTAGATTATGGATTTCAGATGCAACTTTTTTGTGGTGAGCAGCGGAAAGCCTTCTTCCAGATTAAACCGCATCTGGTGGCCGAACACGCTCAGTGTTCCGGTTCCGGTGCGGTCGTATTTCTTCACTCCTTCCGTCCGGATGCGGTGGAGAAGATCAAGGTATTGTTTCATTTGTCTTTTGTTGGTTTGTTTCTGCAAAGGTAGGCAATTTTTTGTTGCATGCGCGTTTGCGTCTGTTCAATTTATTGGAAACCGCAGCGCTTCTTGTTTCTTCTTATGGCAGCAGACGACATTCCCAGCGCACTTCGGATTAGCCTTTCTTTGGTTGGAAGGATATGCTAAATGCCTTTTATATATTTGTTTATGCACTTGCGGTCCCAGTTTATTCCGTGCTTGACTATTTTTGCCGGAATGCCTGCGATGATCACGTTCGGTTCGTTGAATCGTTTGGTCACAATGCTTCCCCAGCCTACGATGCTGTTGTCGGCAATGCGTACGTTTTTGCCGATTTTGACATCTTTGCCTATCCATACGTGGCGTCCTATTTCGATGCTTTCAGCGTAGTTGATGGGAATGCCGTCAAGGTTTGTGATTGTATGCGCATCTGTGCACCATATGTCCACTCCCCAGCTCAACTGGCTGTCATCACCGATGCTGACATGTGATCCGTCTTCTTGAAGATAAAGTGTGACTCCATTGATAACCACCCTGTTGCCTATTGTTACAGTGCATCCGTCGGCTGTGCGCGAAACGCCTGCCCCCAGTCCTGGCAACTGACCGATGATGAGTTTCAGTCCCGTCATTCCTAATATGGGCGAATGACGGACAATAACTGTTCCCATGTCCACGCGGTTGTTGTTTCCTTTGACTATGAGCAGAAATCCGCCGCCGGTCAGCAATTCTTCTGCGCTTTCTTCCGAATCGAAGTGCAGAAGCACGCGGTTGTCGTTTCCGATAATGGAAATGTCCGACATTTCAAGCAATTGGCTGATTCTTGTATCTTCTGTATTCAGGCAGCATATTTCTCTGTCCGGAAATGCAAACGTGATCTGGTTGTTCTGTCCTTGGATATTCATAAGTTGCTTTTGTTTATGGTTTTACAAATGGATGCCTGCCGATTGGAGGCTGTTTGTCGGTGAACAGCCGTACATGCTTTTGTATGCTTTCGAGAAGTGCGACAGATTCTTGAAGCCTACATGAAAGCAAATGTCAGAGATGTTCTGTTTGCCGGACTGTATAAGTGCGTATGCTGCTTCCAGCCTGCGGTGGACAATCCATTTTTGGGGTGTCAGGCTACTTACCTTTTTGAAGTCGCGCTTGAATGTGGCGAGGCTTCTCCCTGTGTAGTTGGCCATTTCTTCCAGGCTGAGGTCGTTCATGTAGTTTTGTTCCATGAAATCCATAATGTCAATCTTCCACGGATCGGCAAAGTCAAAAAGCGATGCGTACAGGTTTTGGTCTGTATTCAGAAGTACATACATTCCTTCGGTCATTTTCAGGTTCAGCACTTCGTCCGTGGGTTGGATGCCGGAATCAAGGTAGGGAGTCATTGACTCGAACAGGCTTGCGATGTCCGGACGGTTGGAGGGCAGTTTGTACAGGCTGATTTCGTTTCTCCGCGCATTTTCCGGAAGATTATTCTTGCTCAGCCTGCTGTAGAAATTGCGGAGGAATCTGGAGGTGAACATCAGAAAGATAGCCTTGAACTGTTCACCTTTATATCCCTGCTTGATCAGTTGCACGCTGAAGTCTTTGCGGATGAAAGCGCAGTCCCCTTTGTGCAGTTTGGTTGTTTGGCCGCGCTCCTTTATTTCCAGTTCTCCGGAATACATATAGACCAGCACATGCGAATGGTTGCGGTGCAGGCAGCTTCTGCCATTGTCGAAGTACATTGCCAGAAAGATGTCCGAATAGCGCAATGTATTGACTCCTTTCATGCTATTTGTTTCCATGTTTCCTGTTTTTTTCTGTGCAAAGATAAGCATCTGTAGGATTCATTGCAAAAGAATCCGAAGGCTGACAGCTGGAGTCTTTGGGAAATTAAGCAAGTGTGCAAAATTAAATGATATGATCAGAAACACAGATTTTTATAGGCTGATTCTCAACATCTACTTAGCATATGTTGGTTGTATATGGCCGTTCGTCTTCCGTGGTTTGCTCCATGTTTTTCCGGAATCCATTGAATACATAATTGTTTTAGGTATGGTAACTTAAAAATAGTCTTTTTTATAAAAGAAGAAACACTTTTCAACTTTCAAAATTCAAAATTTAAACAAGGTTTTAGTTCCTGGGATATAATGATAATCACTTAAATGTTATATTTGTCATTGTAAGTTTGACACTCTTATTTTTACATTTCTGATTTTCAGAGAAATAATTATGTTTCTTATATCAAATTCACACAAAGATAAAAATTATTTTATAGAAATCCTTTATAGTGTATAAAATTTGTGTATATTTGTAGCGATATGACAAAAGGCAGGAAATAGCCTATGAACCTTTGTCGAATACAAATCAATACTAGAAGCATGAACATTATGAAGGTCAAATACAAAAACAACACTTTAGGCTGTCAATAGCTTTTGCAAAAAGACATTTCTGTAAAGTTTCCGCATGGCTGGCAGATGAATTGAAAATCGTAATCAAAGAATGAATGTTCACAAGGAGTCAAGGTAACTCGGCAGAAAGGGAATGCTTGGTTTCATCAGTACATGGAACGGCGTTTCATCCCTGAGGGAATCGGCAACCGAACGGAGGATGGCTGATTGCGGCATTCATTAAAAAGAGTTGCTATAAATAGTGCAGGCAGAAAGGCATGGGACAAATGCCTATGCCGCGCGAGTATACCATATTTAATAAAGGACCATGGGAAATAGAATGCTTACCATTATCCGGCACCAGTTCTGGTAATAGCCGGAAGCTTGTCCGGAAAACAAGTGCAGGCAACAGTCTCCGGCAAACAACACCGGCTGCAACAATCCAGTCAACGGTGCAGCGGACGGAAAAAAGGGCAGCTCTGTCGGGTATGCCCATAGCAAATAGAAACAAACCAATATAAACCTATTGTCTAACCCTAAAACAATGAACTAATGAAACGATTCTTACGTAGTAAACAGTACATGGCAGCGTGTATTGTTTTGTCGTTGCTTCTTTCGCCCACCACGTTGCGGGCTGTTACAGGAACGGGCGACAGCGAAAGCGAAACGGTTGCAGGCGTAGAGCAGCAACAAACCAAGCGCACCATCACCGGAACCGTGGTAACCGGCGACACCAATGAACCGGCTGTCGGCGCCACTGTTTATCTGCGCAACAGTACGACAGGAACCATTACCGATACCGACGGTAAGTTCTCCATCGCAATCGAAGGATTGGGAGGCGTGCTCGAATTCTCGTACATCGGCTACAAGACACAAGAGGTAGCACTGGTAGGCCAGAGCAATATCAATGTGACTTTGCAGCCAGACAACGAGGTGCTGGACGAAGTCGTCGTTGTGGGCTATGGCAGCCAGCGCAAGGAAAGCGTCGTGGGAGCCATCTCTACACTGGACGTGACGAAATTGATTGTGCCCACATCCAACCTCTCTACAGCTTTGGCTGGACAGCTTTCAGGTATTGTCGCCATGAGCCGTTCGGGTGAGCCGGGCAAGAACAGTGCAGCCGATTTTTACATCCGAGGTGTATCTTCGTTTACCGGCAATACTTCTCCACTGGTATTGGTGGACGGTGTTGAGCGCGACCTCGACCTGGTAGACACGGAAGACATCGCTTCGTTCTCCATCCTGAAGGATGCATCAGCCTCAGCCGTTTACGGTGTGCGCGGTGCCAACGGTGTTATTTTGATTACCACCAAAAAAGGAGCGGTGGGCAAGCCGCAAGTAAACGTACGTACGGAGTTCGGCTTTACACAGCCTACCAAGAAGCCTAAGATGGTTAATTCGGCACAGTGGGCGGAACTCTACAACGAAGCCTACAGTACCAATTACTACTCGGCCGAAGACATTGAAATGTATCGCTCGGGAGCAGATCCCGATTTGTATCCCAATGTGGACTGGTTTGACACCATGTTTAATAATATGGCTGCCAACCAGCGTGTTAACCTGAATATTACGGGTGGTAGCGACATTGTGCGTTACTACGTTGCCGGCTCGTTCTATAACGAAAGCTCCATCTACAAAAATGCGGGCAACATTTACGGCTACGACTCGTCTATCCGTTACAACAAGTTCAATTTCCGCGCCAATGTGGACCTGAACCTGACCAAGAGTACGGTTATCAACCTGAATCTGGCAAACATCTATGAGAAGTCGTTCGGTCCGGGCTTTGGCGACACTGACTCTGATATCTGGTCGTATCTTTTCATGACCTCGCCTAACGCTTTCCCTGTGGAATATTCCGACGGCCGCCTGTCCGGTCCCTCAACCGACTCGGGTTATAACCCGTGGAATATGCTGGTACACTCAGGCTACCGCGAGCAATTCTGGAACTCTGCCCAGTCGCTCATCGGCGTAACCCAAGACATCGGTGCCTTGTGGGAGCCGCTGAAAGGTTTGACCGCTAATATCAAGTTCTCATGGGACGCATGGAACACCACTTTGCAACGCCGTTCCAAGTCGCCGACCTTCTATCATGCGCGCGGACGTGCTGAAGACGGGAGCTTGATTTATGACGATGAAAACGGGGACGGCATATGGGAACCCGTGCATACGGGTGACGAAACGCTGTCCTACGACATAGGCAGAAGTGGTACCATGACCCGCTACGTAGAAGGGTCGCTGACCTACAACCGTCTGTTCGGCGAGCACCGCGTGGGCGCCCTGTTCTTGTACAACCATAAGATTTATACCGATACGCAGGCGGGCAGTCCATCAGCATCGCTGCCCTACAAGGACCAGGGTATCGCAGGCCGTCTGACCTACGCCTTCCGTGACACTTACTTCCTTGAAGTGAACATGGGTTACAACGGCTCCGAAAACTTTGCGCGCGGCCACCGTTTCGGTTTCTTCCCTGCCGTGGCTTTGGGATGGATGATGTCCAGTGAAAAATGGTTTGAACCCGCTACCAAGGTGATTGACATGCTGAAGTGGAAAGCTTCTTACGGAAAGGTTGGTAACGATGATATCGGCGGTACCCGCCGCTGGGTTTATGAGCCTACGATTGTGACTGGCGGCAGCTGGTCCTACGGACAAAGCGGCACCCAAGGCGGCAGTGGCATCCGCGTGGGCGAAGTGGAAAACCTGGAGGCTTCGTGGGAAGAGGCCCTGAAACTGAATGCGGGTGTGGAATTCTCGCTGTTCAACAAGGTGCGCGTGCAGGCCGACTACTTCCGTGAAAAACGTCAGGGTATTTTCCTGAAACGTGCCGGATTGCCTGCTATCGTAGGTGTATCTACCGTTCCTTACGTGAACATCGGTGAAACCCTGAACCAAGGTTTCGATGCTACCGTCGAATACATGCATAAAGTGAATGACGATTTGTTTATTACCGCACGCGGTAACTTTACTTTCAACCGCAACAAACTCATCAACAATGATGAACCCGATTGGGAATACAGATACCAGAACCGTATCGGCAAGCCTTTCGGCTCAGGCGGTTCTACGCAGCCGTTCGGACTGATAGCCCTTGGTTTGTTTGAAAGCGAAGAAGAAATCGCCAATAGTCCGGTACAGAACTTTGGTGAATACCGTGTGGGAGATATCAAGTATCAGGACGTAAACGGTGATGGCATTGTAGACGAACAGGATGCTGTAGCCATCGGCTACACCAACCTGCCAGAAATAACCTATGGCTTCGGTGCAACCGCGCAGTGGAAAGGTTGGGACTTCAATCTCTTCTTTCAGGGCGTAGCACGCACCAGCTTCTTCCTTTCGGGCAGCAGCATCCGCTCGCCGTTCTCAACGGGCAACATGGAACGTGCTGCCATCAATGAGGACGTGTATGGCAACGTATGGATGTCTACCAATACTGCCGAACAGAACGCTGGCGTTACCTATCCGCGTCTTAGCGCAGGAAGTGGAGGCGCAGGCTCTACCAACAACAACCGCGCTTCTACGTGGTGGTTGCGCGATGGTTCTTTCCTGCGTCTGAAGAGCATGGAAATCGGTTATTCGCTGCCGCAGCATATCCTGCAGAAGTCGTTCATCAAGTCGCTGCGCTTCTACATCTCCGGCAACAACCTGCTTTGCTTCAGTCCTTTCAAATTGTGGGATCCCGAAAAGGGAACTTCCGACGGTTCGGGTTATCCGCTTAACCGCACATTCTCCATCGGTTTCAATGCTAATTTCTAACACCAACATACGAATTAAAGACATGAAAAATCTGATTAAATACTTCACCATGGGTTGCTTCGCCGCAGGCACACTGCTTTGCACCTCGTGCGAAGACTTCCTGGACAGACAGGAGGATGAAAACCTTACTTTTGATGAAATTTGGCTGTCGCGCAACTACGTGCGTCGGTACTGGCTGAACTGCATGTCGTTCCTGCCTAACTTTGACGGTTCTTTCATTGGCGATTCTGATCCATATCTTGGGGCTTCGGACGAGTGTACCATCACTTACGACCGCGCCTACCGTTATATCAACTTCGGCACGTGGAATGCTTCTACCGTGCCCTACTACAAGATGGACAGCTATTATCAGGGTATCCGCGAGTGCAACATCTTCATGCAGAACGTGTACAACTGTACTGACCCCGACGTGACGAAGGCAGAGCTTGACAAATGGTATTGGCAGGCACGTTTTGCCCGTGCCTACTACTACTTCCTGATGATGTGTGATTACGGTCCCGTGTTCCTGGTGGGCGACGAACTGCTTGACTTTACCGCCAGTACAGAGGAACTCTACCGTCCGCGCAACACGTGGGAACAATGTGTGGACTATGTGGTAAGCGAAATGACCGAATGTGACAAAGCCGACGCTGTGCAGCGTCAATACGGAGAAACCGAATACGGGCTTGCTACCAAAGGTACGTGCCGGGCTGTAATTTCACGCCTGCTGCTCTACTCAGCACGCGACCTGTTCAACGGCAACACGCTGTATCGCGACTTGCGCAATCCTGAAACACCGGACTTCCCTGAGCAGTCGGGTCAGAACCTCTTCCCGCAGACCTACGAGGCCAACAAGTGGCTGAAAGCTGCCGATGCTGCCAAAGCGGTGATGGATCTTGACATCTATAGTCTGTACCGCGCAGGCAACGATAACCCCTACGAAGACTATTATGGCATAACCAACGTGACCTGGAACAGTGAGCTGATCTGGACAAACCGATATAACAATCGTTACTATTGGGGTATAAACACAGTGCCGGCTGGTGTCAGTGGATACGGTGGTGTTGGCCCCACGCAGCAACAGGTTGACGCCTACGCCATGAAAACGGGAATTTATCCTATTACCGGCTATGAGTCAGACGGTACTCCGATTGCTGACCCGGCTTCGGGCTACAATGTTGCAGCCGAATTGGAACTTTCCACTTGGAATTATCCAAGCTCCGGATGGAGTCTTATTGGCAACTACGATGTCACTGCTCCCAATATGTACAAGGACCGCGAACCGCGCTTCTACGTCACTGTGTTCTTTGGCGGTAACTATTGGCTGGCTGGAAGCAGTTCTTATGGTCCCATCTCCTTTGCCAGCGGTGGAAACGGCAACCAAAGTCACGACTATCCAAAGTCAGGTTATCTGGTGAATCGCTTTTACGACCATACGTTGAACAGCACGCAGGGCAATTGGGGCAACATCACCTTCCCGGTATTCCGTCTGGGCGAAATCTACTTGAACTTCATCGAATCCGTGCTGGAGTGCAAGAACCGCGGTGTAGCTCTGCCTTCCGGCTACGAAGATCTGGCTATGGAAGTTTGGGCTGACTTGCGTGACCGTGCCGGACTTGATCCCATCACCGATGTTTATCCCAATGCGAGCACTGCACAGCTTATTGATCTCTGCCGCAAGGAACGCCGTGTGGAACTGGCTTTCGAACGCCATCGCTACTTCGACACGCGCACATGGATGATTGCCCCCGAAACTGACGGAGGGCCCATGTATGGCATGAATACCAATGCTACTGCCGGAGGTTCAACCAATACGCCTGAGGAATTCTGGCAACGCACGGTGTTCGAGACCCGCGTCTTCAACAACAACCATTATCTCTATCCGTTCTCGCAACGCGAACTGGACCGTAACCGCTTGCTTGTACAGAATTACGGATGGTAATGCAAACCTTATAAAAATGACGATTCATGAAGAAGAATATATTATTAACAGCACTTGCCGTCGGCCTTCTGATAGTACCCACGGCATGCGAAGACAACAGGGATGAGTTCCTGAGCGACTTCAGTACCATCCTCTATTTCCGGAATAGTGGAGAAATTGCGGTAACGCTCTATAAAACAGGAGAAAATACCGACTATAATCTAACGGTAAACAAATCGGGGTCCAACTTAGGTGCCACTACTACCGCTACAATAACAGCCATGAGTGAAGCCGCATTGCAGGCTTACAACTTATCGCATGGCTACAACTATCAGGCATTGCCTGCCACTTGCTATACGTATACCGGAGGAGAAGTGACATTCGGATCTTCCGACCTTTACAAACAGGTGACAGTGTCGATGAATCCTGAACTTGTCGAAGAAAATATTGGTACTGACGGCATTTACGTCATCCCGTTCGAAATTACTAGCAGCGCTGATTCTATCAATGCAGACAAACGGTATGCGTTTATCGTGCCCGAGGTGGAAACGCCTTCCATCGGGTTTGCCAATGCAGGTTACCACCAGACAGACATCACAAGCGACGGGGCTGTGACCATTACGCAAAACATTATAATGCCTATTGCTAACCAATGGAATTTCGATTGCGCCGTAGATGTAGACCAAAGTCTGCTGGACGAATACAATGCATCGGTTTACCCAGACTATACGCTGCTTCCTTCGAACAGCTACAGTTTGGAAGTAGGTTCTTTCGTTGTAGGTTCAAATACCGCTACGCTATCACTAACCGTTGATCGATCACAGTTGGGCTATGGACTGTATGCATTGCCGTTGCGACTGACTGGGGCATCAAACGAAAACTTTGAAATTAATACAGCCGGCCAGACGCTTATTTTGGGCATCAACTCTACAGTAGAGCGGAGTGAATTGGCCCAGATACCGCTGTCGCTCGACATGCTTTCTGGTTACGGCATCGCCGACTATGATGGTACCGGCCTCGCCGGTTTGTTTGATGGGCGTGGCAGTGCCTTGTTCATGCATGGCGACTATTATTATGGAGAAAACGATCCTGTTTATGGGCAATACGTAGACTTTGCATTGAACACACCTATCCAACATTTCGCCTACAACTTTTGGACCCGTTATTCCAATGCCGACGGAGCACCCGTCAACACGGTGATTTACGCCAGCAACAATGGGGAAACTTGGCACTGCATCGGTCAGGTAACTAATGCGTTTACTGCAGGCGATGAAGAGTATGACTCTGGCGTGTTTTCGTCAAATGAGCCGTTTACTCACGTACGTTTCTCCGTTACTGAGAGTAACGCTGGAAATGTATGCACCGGGTCTTATTGGAACTGTGGTGAAATGCAAATCTTCGGCAATTAATTGATCTCTGAATCTCTATAGGGTATGTCATGATGCAAGGCTGCTATCATTCTGTCACCTTGAGCGTGGTCGAAAGGGCTCAGGTGAAGATGACAAAATGATATGACAATTGAACTATGGCATGCCCTTATTTCCTTTCTATGTTTTACTTTAACTTCACCCCAATGAAAAGAATCATCTTTTTGTCTATCTGCATCATCTGCACAGCTTTTGTTTTGGCAGCCTGTAGCGATGATGAAGGCAATTTCGGCGGGACTCCGGTATTCAGCATCGACGAGCAGCATCTGCAGCAAGATTTTGAGCAGGGAGCATCGTATGTATCCATTCCCGTCAATACCAATATGGAACTCTCGCAATGGAGCGTCGCTTCGTCTGATGAAACCTGGTGTCTCGTGTCGCAGGAAAAACCCACATCAACCTCGTCGTCCATTCTGATTTCGGTGCGGGAAAGCGAGGAACCGGATGTGCGCACGGCAACTGTCAGCGTGACCTCCGGTGTGGCAAACTATACGATACAGGTGCGCCAGCTGGGCTATGGCCCTGCCATCCTGTTGAAAGATGAGAACCCCACAGTCTCTGCAGACGGCGGCGGACTGGACATCACGGTGACATCGAACGTTGAATATACCATAGACCTGCCCGCTGAATGTAACTGGATGCGCGAAGTGCCTACGCGCGCCCTGACCGACAAGGTGTACCGTTACACGGTGGATGCCAATCCCACGTATGAGGAACGCACGGTAACGCTGACCTATACTTATACTGAAGACCCCTCGGTAACAGCCGCCTGCACGGTAACGCAGGAAGCAAAGACATCGGGCGTGGACGATGTGGAGGTGGAAGGCGACGTGCAGGTATTTCCTACGGGTGCACAGGCCAGTGAGTACCAGCAGGGAAATGGGATAGAGTACACTTACGACGGACGGATAGACGAAAACCATTACCATTCCGTTTGGGGTCAATCGGCAGATTTTCCTGTGACGCTGGAATACTTCTTCGAGCAGAAGCCCGACATTGACTACATCGTGTATAACACGCGGAGCGGCAACGGCAACTTCGGTGAAGTGGATGTCTATGTAGCCACGGAGGAGAACCCCGACTATCAGCTGCAAGGTTCGTACAACTTTAGGATGCAGAACGCAGCGAGCCGCGTTACTTTCTCGCCCTCGTACAGCAAGGTTACTAAAATCAAGTTCTCCGTCAAGTCCGGACTGGGCGGTTTTGTGAGCTGCTCGGAAATGCAGTTCTTCCAGAAGAACCCGGACAACAAGCTGGAACGGCAGCTGCTGGAAGTGTTTACCGACATTACCTGTACGGAAGTGAAGGACGATGCTACCGATGCGCAGATACAGGCGCTGCCGGGATATTTCGCCAGCCTCGCCACACAGTTGCGCAACGGCACATACGACCCGTGGGAAAAGGAATTCCGCGTACAGGCATACAAACCCTACAGCGATGTGGAAGTATGGGCGCAGAACCTGATGACTAGCCGATACAGCAATCTGGACAATCCCACCGGCATTTATGTGGAACCGGGCGATTCGGTCATCGTACTGGTGGGCGACACGCACGGACAGTCCGTTAGCATCCAGTGCATCGGCGAAGAAACCACGAGTGATGGCACTACAAACTATGTGCAGACGGCAGCCTCGGGTGAAACACGTTTCCTGGAAGAAGGCGTGAACAAGGTTGGATTCAGCCAGCGGGGCATGCTGTTCGTCATGTATACCGCTGACCTGCTTAATCCCACTGCCCAGCCGATAACTATCCATATCCCGCCCGGCAGCGGTATCGTGAGCGGCTTCTTTGACCTGGAGACGCATAAAACAAACGACAAGTATGCCGAACTGATCGGGAAAGCAAACTACAAGTACTTCTGTGTGCGCGGCGAACGCATCATGTTCTACTTCCACCGCCAGCAGATGAAGCAGGCCGTGCCTTATGACATTCTCTCTGCCATCAACCTGTGGGACGACATCATCGGCTGGCAGCAGGAACTGATGGGCATCGAAGATGTGCGCCCCTCGCAGGTCAACAACCACCTCTTCGCCATTTCGCCCGAAGGAAGCTACATGTGGGCTTCAGACTACCGCGTGGCTTTCGTCTACACGTACCTGAACAATATCTTGCTGTATGACAATGTGATGGCAGCCAAAGACAACGCCTGGGGACCTGCCCACGAAATAGGGCACGTACACCAGAAAGCCATCAACTGGCCAAGTTCAACCGAGTCTTCCAACAATTTGTTCTCCAACTACATCCTTTATAAGCTGGGCAAGTACTGTTCGCGCGGCGAGGAACTGAGCGCCCTTGCCACCGCTCGCTGCATCAACCGCCAAGGCTGGTATAACATGGGCAGTGCCACCCACCAGAACGAGGATGCAGAGCTGCACATGCGTATGAACTGGCAGTTGTGGAACTATTATCACCGCTGCGGCCACAAGCCCGACTTCTGGCCCACGTTGTTCAAACTGCTGCGCGAAGACCGTATCGTGGAGAGCGATCCGGGAGCCGGACAGCTGAAGTTTGCCATGAAAGCTTGTCAGGCAGCAAACGAAAACCTCACGGACTTTTTCGAGATGTGGGGCTTCTTCGAGCCGGTAAATACTACCATCGAGCAGTACGGCACATGGAACTACGTGGTGGATGAATCCATGATTGAATCTGCCAAGCAATACATGAAGCAGTTCCCCGCGCCCAAACATGCTTTCTATTACCTGGAAGACCGCAAGAACGGCGATGTGGGCATCGAAAGCTATCAGGTGGGCGATGTAGGATATTACACGCAGTTTGAAGGCGAAGGGACGAAAATCAAGAAGGAGGTGAGCTATACGCGCTCGGGCAACCGTATCAGCATCACTGACGGCGATGAGGCCGTAGCCTTTGAGATACGCCAGTCGCCAAGCAGCGAACTGCTCTACTTCTCCAACTTCCTGACATTTGATGTGCCCTCGTCTGTTGCGCTGGACGGCGCAAAGGTATATGCCGTACAGGCAGACGGAACACGCATTGAATGCAAGAAGCGGTAACAGCCGGGCTGACAGATTCTTTTCTGGCTGTCCGAGAACCATTCAAATGCAGACATTTGGTCTGGTTAGATTTTGGCGACACGGTTATGCACTTCGGGTGCTGACATGTTGAGCCGCGAAGAATCTCCCACAAGCATCATGCAAGTGGGAGATTTTTTTGCATCGATTGTATAATCTGTTGGCAGTAGATTGAATGCCGTTGGCGCATTGATTTGTCTGTCCCTTGCTCTTTTATGCTTTGGCATAAGGATACATATCTGTCTAATGAGGGGATGTATTGTGTGCTGTATTAATGTTAATAACCTGTGTAAAAGACGGTTGCGAAGTGAAAGATGGAGCCGGACTTTCCGCGCAGTAAAGTCTTTGTTCGTTTCATGCCTTGTTTTATGAAAAATGAAAGAAAAAGCTAAAAAGCGAATCTGATACGTACAGGTATGTATATTTGGACGCAATCTGCCGCGATGTTTTAAGATAACAGCTATTTTTATCAAAGAGTTAGCGGTTGTTTGACGTGAACTTCAAGAAAGAACTGCCGGCATTCCGTTTGTGAGTGTCCGGTCTGGCGAATCGATCAGATATTGTTAGACCGGGATTGTTGTTCTGTTAAATTCTGCATCTTTAGTCTGGAGATATGTATCTTCAGTTTAGAAATGTATATCTTTAGTCTGAAGATATGTATCTCTAGCTTAAGGACAAACCTTCTGACGTTTTGTAATTACAGATTTATATATACCATGAAACATTTGTTTTTATTGATTGCATTGGGCATTGGGAGCGGCTTGACGGTAAAGGCACAGTCGCATACACGGATTTCATTGCCTGCACTCTTCTCGGATCATGTTGTTTTGCAGCAGCAGGATTCTGTGCCGGTGTGGGGCTGGGGAGAAGCTGGCTCTAAGGTTTGTATTGTTGGAAGCTGGTCTTCAAAGGATACGGTTTCAGCCCGCGTGGGAGATGATGGCCGCTGGATGGCGAAGGTTAAGACAGCGCATTATGGAGGACCGTATACGCTTCGCATTTTCCAGCCGAAACGTGAGGCTGAAGGGATTATGCTGGAAGATGTCATGTTGGGAGAGGTATGGCTTTGCAGCGGACAGTCTAACATGGAATGGACTCCGGCAAACGGACTTGTTGACCAGGCGCAGGAGATTGGTGCAGCTGACTATCCGCAGGTGCGTTTTTTCAGTCTGAAAAAAGTGGGAAGTGAATATTTGCAGGACGATTGTCAGGCAACCTGGGAGTGCTGCTCGCCGGATGTATACGGACTGCACTTTGACCATATTCCCACGGTGTGGGACGAGGGTATACCTTTGGGCAATGGCATCATGGGAACCCTGGTATGGCAAAAGGGAGAGAACCTGCGTCTTGCACTGGATCGTGCGGATTTGTGGGATTTAAGGCCTGTAAAGGAATTCAGCGGGCCGGACTATTCCTATAAATTTATCTGCGATGCGGTGGAGAAGAAAGATCTGAAGCCTGTTTATGAAATGATTGATGCGCGTACCAGCCGGGATATCGCTCCCACGAAGATTCCGGCAGGAGCCATCGAGTTTCCCGTGAAAGCCTTGGGGGAAGTTGCGAGTGTAGACCTTGACGTGCGTACAGCCGTATGTACAATTGTTTGGAAGAATGGGGTTGCAGGGCAGTTCTTTACCAGCGCTACAGACAGGACGGGACATTTCCGCTTTACCAATCTGCCCGGAAAGCTGGAATTGAACTGGCAGGCTCCTGCTTTCGAGGCGCCGGAAGGAAGCAAGGTTGCCTCGAATGCACTGGCTCGTTTGGGCTACAAGCCGGGCAGGACTGTGCGCAAAGGGAATCGCATCACTTATACGCAGAAGGCATATGGCGATGTGAAGTATGAAGTGGACATACGCTGGACTTGTCCGGATGCTCATTCGCTGGAGGGCGTTTATTGTCTTACTACACAAGGTACATGGTATAGCGAACAGACTGCCGCAGGCAAGGTGATGGACGCTTATACGAAAGACTTCCGTTCAGCATTGCAAGAGCACGTTGAGTGGTGGAAAAGATATTGGGAACAGTGCCGGATAGACTTGCCGGACAAGGTTTTGGAACGGCAGTGGTATTTGGAAATGTACAAATTCGGTGCGGCATCACGCAAGGATGCGCCCCCTATCTGTCTGCAGGCCGTTTGGACTGCTGACAACGGGCAGACGCCTCCCTGGAGAGGAGATTTCCATAACGATTTGAATACCCAGCTGAGCTACTGGCCCGGATATGCGTCGAACCATCTGGAGGAGTCGGCCGTGTTTACCGATTGGTTGTGGCGTATTAAAGACAATAGCGAAGCATACACTCGGCAGTTCTTTGGAGTAGACGGGCTGAATGTGCCTTGTATCTCAACGCTGGACGGTAAGAATCTCGGCGGCTGGAATCCATACTCGCATCAGCCTGCAGCTTCCGGCTGGCTGGCACATCATTTTTATCTTCAGTGGAAATATTCTGCAGATCAGGATTTCTTGAAAGACAGAGCATATCCTTGGGTTAAAGAGGCTGCCCGCTATTTTGAGCAAATTTCCATAAAAGGTGCTGACGGGAAACGCAGACTGCCTCTTTCCAGTTCTCCGGAAATCAATGACAACAGTTTGGATGCGTGGTTCAAGGAAACGACTAATTTCGATTTGGCATGTATTCGCTTTACGCTTCGTGCGGCGCGGGAGATGGCGGAAACTTTGGGATTGGATGAAGAAGCAGCGCACTGGAAAGATTTGGAGAGCGAGTGGCCGGATTTTGCTTCCGATGCTACCGGTCTGTGCATCGCTCCTGGTTATCCGTTGCAATATACGCACCGCCACTTGTCGCATCTGTTGGCCATACATCCGCTCGGTTTGCTGGACGTTTCGCAGGGGAAGGAAGTGGAAAGACTTGTCAGACGTTCTATCCATCACTATGAAGAAATGGGAACACGAGGTTGGGTAGGCTATTCATACAGTTGGCTGGCCAACATGCAGGCACGTGTGCTGGATGGCGACGCAGCTGCCCGTTCGCTGCATATTTTTATTAAGGCTTTCTGTTCGCCTAACAGTTTCCATCTCAACGGGGATCAGTTGAAAAAAGGTTATTCCGGGTTCACGTACCGGCCCTTTACGCTGGAAGGAAACTTTGCTTGCGCATCTGCCATTCAGGAGATGCTTCTGCAAAGCCATACGGGAGTTATACGCGTATTTCCTGCTGTGCCTGAGTATTGGCTGGATGCTTCTTTCAAGGATATGCGTGCGATGGGAGCTTTTCTAGTCAGTGCCAGTATGAAGGGAGGTAATGTAGAACGTATAACAGTTCGTTCAGAGAAGGGGGGTACGCTTAAGATATTGAATCCGTTTACCAGTCGGGTGGAGAAGAAAGCAATGAAACCGGGGGAGTGCATTGAAATCACGGAATGATATCCTTTCCGGAAATGGCTTGAATATTAGTTAATAGGTCAAAGAAATGTTTCAGAATACCGGTATAAGAGCATATCGGCATTCTGAAACATCTTTATTTCTTGAAAATAGTTATCTTTGTCCGAAAAAAGACGATGGACGGTGTAATTATGATCCGGCAGGAAACGGAAGAGGATTTCAGGCAGGTGCAGGAGGTCGTAAGACTTGCATTTCAGGGAGTGGAAGAAAGTGACCATACGGAACATCTGCTGGTTGAACGGCTTCGCCGGTCGGATGCATACATTCCGCAACTGTCTTTGGTGGCGGAAACGGACGGTAAGATTGCAGGTCATGTCTTATTGTCGGAAGTGAAGGTGGTGTCTGGCAGCGATGTCCATACGGTGCTGTCTGTCGCCCCGTTGTCTGTGTTGCCGGCATACCAGCGGAAAGGAATAGGAGGGATGCTCCTTCGCGAAGCCCACAAGAGGGCTTTGGAACTGGGATATGGTGCCGTGCTGCTTCTTGGGCATGAAGACTATTACCCGAGATTCGGTTACGGAAGAGCTTCCATGTTCGGAATCAGATTTCCGTTTGACGCTCCTGACGCATGTTGCATGGCGATGGAGCTGAAGGCGGGGGGACTGGATGGCATACATGGCATGGTGCATTATCCTGATGCGTTTGGTATGGAATGACCTTATGTGTGTGAACTGTTTTTATCTTCTCAACTAATTGTGACAAAAAGATGGACTTTCCTTTGGAATTTGTAGAGCGTACCCGGCTGCTGTTGGGCGATGAGGAGTGGAAGAAACTTGAAGCGGCGCTTGCCGGAGAACCGTCGGTAAGCATTCGTGTCAACCGGAAAAAATACGGTGGAGCGCTTGCCGATGCTCTGCCTGTGCCCTGGTGCAGGGACGGATATTATCTGCCTTCGCGTCCGGCCTTTACTTTTGACCCGTTGTTGCATGCAGGATGCTATTATGTGCAGGAAGCGGCTTCGATGTTTCTCGACAAGGTGCTCGGCGAATACGTGACATCGGAGGCTGTTATGCTCGACCTGTGTGCCGCTCCGGGAGGCAAATCAACCTTAGCCCGGAGTGCATTGCCTGAAGGGAGCCTGCTTGTAGCCAACGAGATTGTCCGTGCGAGGGCGCAGGTGCTGGCGGAGAATCTGACCAAATGGGGAAACCCGGGTGTGGCGGTGACCAATAACGCTCCCGAAGACTTTACGGAACTGGGTCCTGTGTTTGATGTGATTCTGACGGATGTCCCTTGTTCCGGCGAGGGGATGTTCCGGAAAGACGAAACGGCCGTTTCAGAGTGGAGCACGGGAAATGTGGCTCTTTGCTGGCAGCGTCAGCGCGATATCTTGTCGGCTGTCTGGCCATGCCTGAAGGAAGGCGGTCTGCTGATTTACAGCACTTGCACGTTTAACCGGGAAGAGAACGAAGACAATGTGGCGTGGATAGCCGGTGAGCTGGGAGCGGAGGTGCTTCCCGTTGGCGTTGATCCGGACTGGAATATAACCGCAAACCTGGCCGGAGGAGAGTTTCCGGTCTATCGCTTTTTCCCGCACAAGACGGCGGGAGAAGGCCTGTTTATGGCTGTTCTGAGAAAAACTTCGGATGCGGATGAGCCGGCCGGAAGATGCCGGAAGCCGCGGAAAGACAAAGGGAAGAAGCCGGGCAAGAATCCGCTGAAGGTTCCGAAAGAAATGGGGGACTGGCTTCTTGCGGGCGGGCGGTTCCGTCTGGAGGTTGAAGGCGAATGTGCCGTGGCGTTTCCTGCCTCCCATGCCGACTTGTATGACAGGCTTAAAGAACGGCTGAAAGTGGTTTGTGCCGGAGTGACCTTGGCCGAGTGGAAAGGCAAGGACTGGCAGCCTGCTCATTCGCTGGCCATGAGCACCGGATGCCGTTGCGATGCGTTTCCGCAGGCGGAACTCAGCTATAAGGAGGCGATAGCCTATCTGCGCAAGGAAGCGGTCGTGTTGCCTTCCGACATGCCCCGCGGCTATGTGATGGTCACTTTCAGGGGGCATCCGCTGGGCTTCGTGAAGAATGTGGGCAATCGTGCCAACAACCTGTATCCGCAGGAATGGCGGATCCGGAGCGGAAGTGTGCCTGAACAGGAAGAGGTGCTGAAGTAGGGCGGAGCGAGGATTCTCAAGCGGAAGAGGAGGGAAACGGCAAAGTTGCCTTTTTGTCAGAATGACAATCCCGTGCGGTGAGATTGGGCTGTGTCGGGCTTCGGGGAAGTCTGGCGCGGAAAATCGCAGCCGTCATCTTCGGCGTAGTTTCAAATAGTCCGTGTTTTGCATCAATCTTGTTTGCTTTGGTGGTTATGGATCCTTTTCCTTTTCTTTATGACGCCCGTTTGGACTGTCCGGTATCTTTGCGGTTCATTCAGACGGGTTGTGTTCCCGGTGTCGGGAGAGAGAAAAATGCCGTTTGGGGAGGCCTGGAAAAGATGACGGGATATGTTGCCTCGGATGATTCGTTGTTTTCCGGAAGATGTTGGGACATTTTATGTGGGATGACGGGCTGTTTTTTTATCCGGAACCGTGACTTTTTTCTTCCTGTTCCGAGCGGTCTGTCCCTTTCTGATACCTTCTGAACGCGGTTTCTCTTTTTGTTTCCTTAAGAAAACAGTTGCAGATTGATTTTTGTAAATGGATGCCCGGTCAAGGATTTCGGAATATTTGTTTCATAATGCTTGCAGAATGCTGTTTTATGTGGAAAAATGAAAAGGCAGAAGACGAAGGGTTTGCCTCGTCCGGCGGCAAGGAATACCCTTTGCCTTCTCTTGGCTGGCTGAGGCTGTGTCAAAATGAACAGCGGCTTTCATTTTGCCTTCCTGGACAAAGCGAAAGAACTCGTGACATAAGCTGATGCATGCAAGGTGTTTCACTCCGTTCAGCGTGGCATTACTTTTTGCCGGCCAAATTTTGTTTTGACACAGCCTCAAGCGGATGGTGGCGGAGATGCGGTTGTGCCGCCGGAGAAGGATGGCGGTCCGGCATGTTATGCTTCGTAAAATTCGATGGGAAGTCCGTCCGGATCTTGCATGAAGAAGAACTGTTTGCCGGTATATTCGTCCGTGCGGACGCTTTCGTGTCCTACCCCTTTGCTCTCCAGCTCCTTGGCCGCCGATTCGATGTCTGCCACTTCGAACGCCAGGTGTCTGAGTCCTGCCGCCTCAGGATAGGAGGGCCGTTCCGGAGGGTTGGGAAAAGAAAACAGTTCCAC
The DNA here is from genome assembly GCF_024733745.1 of Bacteroides sp. ET225. NCBI lineage: Bacteria > Pseudomonadati > Bacteroidota > Bacteroidia > Bacteroidales > Bacteroidaceae > Bacteroides > Bacteroides sp. ET225. The sequence continues at coordinate 31,206 of NZ_JANRHN010000015.1, forward strand.
GATATAGTTTCCGTTTAATGCAAGGTCGGCCTTGTAGGAATCCCTTTCCTTGCGGTAATATTCGTGCTGCAGCTCCATTCCCAGTACACGCGTATAAAAGTCTTTCGACTTGCTGTAGTCGGAACAGATAATCGCTATGTGGTGTACTTTGTTGATTTTCATGACTGTCTGTTTGTATGCTTTATTCCAGTGTAAGCGGAATCCCTTTGTAGAAATCCAGTATTTTCGTGCGGAACAGGTATTCATATTTAGCCTGAATGCAGTCGGACAAAGCCTTCATCCAGTTTGTCCTTGCCTCGTTGTATTCAGTGGCGTTTGCCTTGCCGTTCACATATTTCTCTTTCATCAGCTGGAACGATGATTCCGCCGCTTCGTTGGCGGTTTCGCTGCTGTAGTATTGTGTCTTGGAGTTTACGGCATTATAGTATGCCTGCTGGATTTCTTTGTAGAGCGATTTTTTCGTTTCTTCCAGTTGCCACGACAGCGTTGTCTGGTCCAGGCGTGCCGACCGCACCCTGTTGCGTGTGCTTAGCCGGTTGAAAATAGGAACGCTCAGCGATACGCCTACATACTGGCTGAAGTTGTCGCGCAGCTGGGTTCTGAACTGTGCATTTTCTCTTCCCGAAACCTTATAATAGTTCGTGCTCAGCCCGGCTCCGAAACTGAGCTGGGGATACCATGCGCTTTGTGCTATCTTGATGCTTTTGGCCGCTCCCTGCAGGCGGTACATGGCCGCCATTACTGCCGGTTTGGTCAGTACGGCCTGATTGTAGATGTCAGCGGGCGAGGTCAGTTCCTTTTCCAGCTGGTCCATCTTCACTTCCGGTGCCTCTATGTCGAAGTTGTCGGGCGAGGGAAGTTCCAGCAGCTGGCTCAGGTCGAGCAGTGCCATGCTGAGGTTGTTGCCGGCCTGTACTGCCGAAAGCTGGTCCTGTGCCACCCGTGCCTTGGCTTCCATCCATTCCGATTCGGAGGCTTTCCCGTTCTTGAAGAACGCCTCTTTCTGCACGAGCATGTCTTTGCTCAGGCTTACCTGGTCTTCGGCAACCTTGGCCAGTTCCTGGTTGAACAAGACTTGCAGATAGGCCGAGGCCACCTGTATGCTGATGTCCTCTTTGGCCTTGTTCAAGTCTTCTACGGCCGCCATGAGGTTCAGTTTCGACAAGGCTATGGTGTTTGGGATCTGCAGGCCTGTAAACAGCGGAATGCTTGTGCTCACGCTGAATCCCGTGCTTTGCGTGTTGATGCTCTGGTATGTATTGTTCGCCTGCAGGCTTCGTCCGAAGTTGAACGAGTGCGATGCGTTTCCGTTCAGATCCGGCAGCCGGCTCCATTTTGCTGTATTCAGATCGATCGCGCTTTTATCTCGCGCTGCTTCCTGCTGCTTGACTGTCAGGTTATGGCTGACGGCATAGCTGATGCATTTTTCCAGATCCCATCTTTCTTGCGCCGCGCACGGAAGCGTCAGCGAAAAGGCGGCGATGGCTATGCCTATGGATTTGATGTTCTGTTTCATGACTTATTTCTCGTTTTTCAGTCCGCGCACGGCGTCATTTTCCTTCAAACCCTCTTTCACTTCCGTGTTGATTCCGTCGCTTATTCCGGTCACGATCTGGCGGCGTTCGAATTTTTGTTCCGGAACGCTGTCGGTCAGTATATACACGAATGTGGAATCCCCGCTGAATTCAACGGCGCTTTCCGGCACGGTGAGGGCATTGTCTGCGTGCTGCAGCACCATTTCGGCGTTGGCGCTATAGCCGGAGCGGATGGTTATGCTGTCGGGCACGTTTATGGCCGCTTTGATTTCAAACTGGTTGGCTCCGTTGTTTTCTGTGCTTTTCGGCGAAATGTATTCGAGCGTGGCGTCGAACTTCATGTTCTGCAAGGCCCCCAGCGTAATCTTTACAGGGATTCCTTCGTGAATCCGTCCGACTTCCGTTTCGTCGACGTTTCCGCGGAAGATAAGGTCGCTCATGTCTGCCACGGTGGCGATTGTGGTTCCGTCATTGAACGTGTTGCTCATGATTACGGAATTTCCCACTTTGATCGGCACGTCAAGAATCAGTCCGTCGATGGTAGAGCGGATCAGTGTGCTGCTGAATGATTCGCTGTTCTTGGTGATGCCTTCTTTCACGATTTCGAGGTTGTCTTTTGCCGCCTGCAGTTCTTCGCGTGCCTGCTGCGCTGCCAGCAGTGTCTGCTCATATTCTTCACTGCTCACAAGCTTGTCATTGTAAAGCTTCTCCATGCGCTGCAGATTCGTTTCAGCCTGTTTGCCGTTCATTTCGGCCAGGCGCACACGGCTTTCCGCCGAGTTGAGCGTTCCCAGTTCAGGGATTACTTTCACTTTGGCGATAACTTCTCCTTTCCTGACCGTCTGTCCGGCTTCTTTATAAACCTCTGATATGATTCCTGAAATCTGCGGTTTGATTTCCACTTCATCGCGCGGTTCGATCTTTCCCGTGGCGACGGTGGTCTGCTTCAAGTCTTTTGTGGTGACTTTCAGAATCTGATAACTCACTTTTTCCGGTTTCGATTTCTGGTAGAGAAATGCGAATGTGCCGATGAATACCGCTGCTACTAATATGATTGCGGTGATTTTGATAAACTTCTTCATATTTTTGGTTTTATATTTTCAGCTTATGGCTATTATTCGTCACGGATGGCGTCGATCGGTTTGATTGCCATGGCCCGGTATGCAGGGGCAAGTCCGGCAAGCAGGCCCAGCATCAGCAGGAGCATGCACGCTCCCACCGCTTCCCAGAAACTTATCTGGAAGTCTGTCGGAGAGCCGGGAGAGGAAGTTCCCGCCTCGACAGCATTCAGCAGAAATACGGCAAAGGATATTCCCGCCATTCCTGCAATGATTGTCAGCACCATGCTTTCTGAAAGTATTTGTTGGAGAATGTCGTTCGGACGCGCTCCGATAGCCCGTCGTATGCCTATTTCTACGGTGCGTTCCTTCACCGTCACCATCATGATGTTGCTGACTCCGATAGCTCCGGCCAGCAGCGTGCCCAGGCCGACCATCCATCCCAGAATCCGTATTCCCGAAAACAGGTTGTCCATCATGCTGAACATGGCTTCGGCGTTCACCTGGATAATTGCCTGGCTGTCGTCCGGGTGAATATAGTGTGCCCGTTTCACTACCTGCTCCACCTTTTTTTCCACATCGCTGATGGAATATCCTTTTTTTGCCGTGTAGCAGAGCATTTGCACTTTCTGTCCGAAGTTGTAGTTTTGCTGCATGGTGGTGAACGGTATGATAACGGAAGTTTCGGATCTTCCTTGGACGGATATGTTTCCGGATGAAAGGCTGACTCCCACCACCTGGTAATAAATGCCGTTTATCTTGACGAATTTCCCGCACGGATTCTCTTTTCCGGGGAAGAGCGATTCATAGATGCGCTTTCCGATGATGCATACGCGCCGCCTGTCTTTCACATCCATGTCGTTCAGGTAACGGCCGTAGGAAATGAGCGGCTCTTCTATTTTTCCGTATTCAGGATACAGCCCTTTGAGCGTTCCGGATATTTTTTGGTCTTCATAGATGATGTCCACTCCCCATTTGGCCAGGCTGGGAGTGATGATGTCTACTTCGCTCACGCTCCGCCGTATGCGGGTCACATCACCGTTCTCCAGATCCCAGTAGCGTCCCTGCTGGAATCCCTTGTATGCCTTGCTGGTTTTGTTGGCTCCCATGAATCCCGAATTGGTTGCGAATCCTTCAAACTCCCGCGAGAGCATTTGCTGCATGCCTTTCGCTCCGCCCATAAGCGCGACAAGCATGAATATTCCCCAGAACACGCCGAATGCGGTCAGCAGGCTGCGTGTCTTGTTTCGCGTGATCGTGACAAGTATTTCTTCCCAAACGTCTAAGTCAAACAGTTTCATATTCATTCAGTTCTAAGTGCCTCTATCGGGCGTATCTTCACCGCTTTCAGTGCAGGGAAAATACCGGCCATCGTTCCGGCGATGATCAATGTGAGAGTGGCTTGTATGGCTATGGACAGATCCACTGTCGGGTTTTCGAAAAAGGTCATGGAAAACACTCCGGCATCCATGGTCTGTTTTCCGGCCACGGCATTCATGTATTCTGTGGCAGCGATGCCCGCTACCATGCCGACGTATCCGAAGAAAGTGGTGATGGTGACACTTTCCGAAACAATCAGCCATAAAATGGAGGCCGGTTTTGCGCCGAGCGCTTTGCGGATGCCGAATTCGTGCGTACGCTCGCGCACAGTGATCAGCATGATGTTGCTTACTCCCACGATGCCGCTCAGCAGGGTGAATATGCCGATTACCCAAATGGCTGTATGCAGGATTCGGGTGGCCGTTTGCTGCTGCAGGTATTGCGTGAACCGGTTCCATATCCAGATGGCGCTGTCGTCGGCCGCGTCAAACTGTTTCTGGTTTCCGATAACGCGGCGATAGTCTGCTTCGAATGCGTCGTTGTCCGCCTCATCGGCGAGCGCCTTGGTCGTAAAAGTAATGTTGTCGATGCTGTCGCCCTTGGCATATACGGCCTGCAAGGTTGTGAACGGGACAAGGGCAGTGGGAGAGAAGCTGTTCTGGTCTGTATAAACCCCTACAATCTGATAGGCTACTCCTGTCGCATTGATGTACTCTCCTACGGGGCTCTTGTCTGCAAAGAGTGAGTTGGCTGTCTTTTCATGGATAACCATAACCTTCCGCTTCTCCGTCATGTCGCGCCGGTTGATGAAACGTCCTTCTTTGACTTTTATCGCTTCCAGTTCCGGGTAGTTGGGAAACACGCCGTCGATTCCGATTGAAAGATATTCCTTTCCGAATGACAGCGTTACGCTTTCCTGGCTTACCGTTGCCCCTGTAGCAATGATGTGGTCGGGAAAGGCTGCGCCTGTGACTTGCAGGTCGCTGTTGTCGAGTGAAATGCTCCTTCCTTCTTGCATGCCTTTGTAGGGGCGTGACGTGTATCCGGGAAAAATTTTCATCGAATTCATCATCATTCCTTCAGACTGCCCTTCGAAAGCGTGAATCAGTCCGTTTCCGGCTCCGAGCAGCACGATAAGCATAAATATTCCCCATGCTACCGAGAAGCCCGTAAGGGCTGTGCGCAGTTTGTTGCGCATGATGGTTCCGTAGATTTCCTGTATAAGATCGGTCATAATGCTTATTTCATGAATCCGTTTTGTCCGAAAGGTGAAGCGTTGTGGTCTGTGTTGTTTTCTATCCGTTCGATCAGTCCGTCCTTGATGTGGATGATTTTGTTGGTCTGGTTCGCCACGCCGCTTTCGTGAGTCACTACAACGATGGTCAGGCCTTCATTGTCATGCAGTTCCTTGAGGATGTTCATCACCTCTACGGATGTCTTGCTGTCGAGAGCGCCTGTCGGTTCGTCGGCTAGAATAATCTGAGGCTTCGATATCAGGGCCCGGGCGATGGCAACACGCTGCTTCTGTCCTCCCGAAAGTTCGTTCGGCATATGGTGCGCCCATTCCTTCAGTCCCAGCTTGTCGAGGTATTCCATGGCCAGCAGGTTCCTTTTCTTCCGGTTCATTCCTTGATAAAATAAAGGAAGCGCTACGTTCTCCATGGCATTCTTGAATGATATCAGGTTGAACGACTGGAAGATAAAACCGATCATCCGGTTGCGGTATTCGGCAGCCCGGGTTTCGCTCAGATTGCGTATCAGCACGTCGTTGAGATAGTATTCACCCGAATCATAATTGTCCAGAATGCCCAAGATGTTCAGCAGCGTTGATTTTCCGGATCCTGAGGCTCCCATGATAGAAACAAATTCCCCTTTTTCGATATTGAGGTTGATGCCTTTCAGTACATGAAGCGGAGCGCCGTTATGGTAGGTTTTGTTGATGTCTTTCAGCCGGATCATATCAGTCTTGTTTCTTTTCCTTTTATTTTTAGCCTTTTTGTCGTGTTAGACGCTGCTAAGGTATAAAAAAGTTACACAAACGTTTAAATAAATGCGGGAAAAATTTGCTCTGTATGATGTGATTCTTTATTTTTGCTTCAAATAATTAACCCTAAACATTAAAATGTCATGACAATAAACAATGTAGAGAAACCTTATGTGGTTGGTATGGATATCGGCGGAACGAATACAGTGTTCGGTGTCGTTGATTCCCGCGGAAATGTTCTGGCTTCCGATTCTGTAAAGACTCAGCAGTATGAGCAGATTGAAGATTATGTGGATGCTGTTTGCAAAAAGCTGATTCCCCTTATTTCTCAGTTTGGCGGAGCTGAAAAGATCAAAGGTCTGGGTGTCGGTGCGCCGAACGGCAACTATTATAACGGAACGATTGAGTTTGCTCCTAATTTGCCGTGGAAGGGCATTATTCCCCTTGCTTCCATGTTTGAAGAGCAGTTAGGCATTCCGACTACATTGACTAATGATGCCAATGCGGCGGCTATCGGTGAAATGACATATGGCGCTGCTCGCGGCATGAAAGACTTTATAATGATTACGTTGGGCACTGGCGTGGGAAGCGGTATTGTGATCAACGGACAACTGGTTTACGGACACGACGGTTTTGCCGGCGAACTGGGGCATGTGATTGTGGAACGCGGAGGACGTCAGTGCGGCTGCGGCCGTAAGGGCTGTCTTGAGACATACTGTTCTGCTACCGGTGTGGCTCGTACCGCACGCGAGATGCTGGTGCAGAGCACCGAACCGAGTCTTCTGCGGAACATTCCGGCCGATGAGATCCAGTCGAAGGATGTGTATGATGCGGCCGTTAAGGGTGACAAGCTCGCTCTGGATATATTTGAATTTACAGGACGTGTTCTTGGTGAGGCTTTGGCCAACTCCATTGCTTTCTCCAGCCCTGAGGCAATCATTCTGTTCGGCGGATTGGCCAGGTCTGGCGATTACCTGATGAAACCGATTCAGAAGGCTATCAATGAGAATGTGCTGAAAATATATGCAGGAAAGACCAAACTGCTTCTTTCGCAGTTGAAAGACGCTGACGCCGCAGTGCTGGGCGCCAGTGCGTTGGGCTGGGAAACCAAGGCAGAATAGAGCTGGAGATTTCCGGCAGATGAAAAGACGGAAGGCGGGCATGCAGCCGCTTTCCGTCTTTTTTGCTTTTGTGGAAAAGCGTCCAGCCTCCGTCGTGAAGCGGCTGATTCGGTTGGTTTACTGGAGGTTTCAGACAGCCTCTTGTTCTGTTTCAGATATTTTGCTTTTAAAAAGTGTGAGAAATGAAAATTAAGTTTGTATCTTTGCCCATCAATATCAAATAAAAAGAATATGGGTTATAATTTATTGAAAGGAAAACGAGGCATTGTCTTCGGTGCTTTGAACGAGCAGTCGATTGCCTGGAAGGTTGCTGAACGTGCAGTGGAAGAAGGTGCGACAATAACCTTGTCGAACACTCCCGTTGCAGTGCGTATGGGACAAGTCTCAGCTTTGTCAGAAAAACTGAATTGCGAAGTGATTCCGGCAGATGCTACTTCCGTGGAAGATTTGGAAAACGTGTTCAAGCGTTCGATGGAAGTGTTGGGCGGTAAGATAGATTTTGTGCTGCATTCGATCGGCATGTCGCCGAATGTGCGCAAAAAACGCACGTATGATGATCTGGATTATGATATGTTGGACAAGACACTTGACATTTCGGCCATTTCATTCCATAAGATGCTTCAGACCGCCAAGAAACTGGAAGCGATCAATGATTACGGCTCGGTTATAGCCTTGAGTTATGTGGCTGCACAGCGCACGTTCTACGGATACAATGATATGGCAGACGCAAAAGCTTTGCTTGAGTCGATCGCCCGCAGCTTCGGATACATTTACGGACGCGAACACAATGTCCGCATCAATACGATTTCACAGTCGCCTACCATGACTACTGCCGGATCGGGAGTGAAAGGGATGGACAAGCTGTTCGACTTTGCAAACCGTATGTCGCCTCTGGGCAATGCTTCGGCCGATGAATGCGCGGATTATTGCATTGTGATGTTCTCTGACCTGACCCGTAAGGTGACAATGCAAAACCTGTATCACGACGGAGGATTCTCCAGCGTGGGCATGAGTCTGCGTGCGATGGCGACCTACGAAAAGGGGCTGGATGAATATAAAGACGCTAACGGCAATATCATTTACGGATAAATGAACAGGCTTTTATTCATATTAATAAGTCTGGTTGCGCTTTCTGCCTGTCAGTTGGACAGGCGGAAGGGCAATCCGGCTGATGATGTGGATATAAAAGTCTTCCGCTATGACCGCCTGCAGTTTGAGGCTACAGAGCTCAACAGCCTGTTGGCGTGGCAGCGGATGAGCACGGAATGGTCGCATGCCACCCGTCTGCTCATTGAAGATGTGCTTGAACTTGGATCGGTGGATCAGCCGGATATAAACGGACGTTTCTGCACATTCTTTTCCGATTCCATATTGGTCAGGCTGATGGAAGATGCCGGCCTGAAGTTCAAAGACATGACGCCGGTTGAAAAGGAATTGACGAAAGGCTTCAGAAAACTGAAAAAGGAAATCCCTTCGCTGAGGATTCCTCGTGTCTATTCTCAAATAGCTGCCTTGAACCAGTCGGTTGTCGTAACTGACAGTCTGCTGGGATTCAGCCTTGACAAATACATGGGAGCGGATTATCCTTTGTACAAGAAATTTTACTATTCTTATCAGCGGCGGTTTATGTCGCCGGAGCGTATCGTTCCGGATTGCTTTGCATTTTATCTTTTGGGACAATACCCTTTCTCTTGGGAGGAGGGGCACAGGGCATTGTTTGACATAATGATGCATCGCGGGAAAATAGCATGGATTGTGGAGCATATCTTCGGAGAGAACAAATCGGGTGCGTTTGCCTTGGGATATACGGACGAAGAACTGAAATGGTGCAGGAGTCATGGCAAGGATCTGTGGAAATGGATGTCCGACAGCAATCACTTGATGAGCACGGACCCGATGATCATCCGCTCGTACATTTCTTCCAATCCGGGGTTTGTCTTTGCCGGACAGCAGTTGCCTCCGTCTTTTGGCATATGGATCGGAATGCAGTTGGTTGAGAAATGGATGAAAAGCCATGAGGATATGTCTGTAGCCCAGTTGCTTGAGAAAACAGATTTCCGTGAGATGCTGGCTCCGTCCAATTAGTTGATTGAGAAATATTATGGAAACAGCTTTGTATTTGTTGCCTGTTACATTGGGAGAAACTCCAATAGAGCGGGTGCTTCCGTCTTATAATAAGGAGATTATTCTGAATATCAAATATTTTATTGTGGAGGATGTGCGCTCGGCACGCCGTTTTCTGAAGAAGGTGGATGCCTCGGTTGACATCAATAGCCTGACTTTCTATGAACTGAACAAGCATACGCTTCCGGAGGCTATATCTGACTATCTGCGGCCTTTGGCCGACGGGCATTCGATGGGAGTCATTTCAGAGGCGGGATGTCCGGCGGTTGCCGATCCGGGAGCGGATGTTGTGGCCATTGCGCAGAGAAAGCGTTTGAAAGTGGTTCCGCTGGTCGGGCCTTCGTCTATTATCTTGTCGGTGATGGGAGCCGGATTTAACGGACAGAATTTCGCGTTCAACGGTTACCTTCCGATAGATCCCGCCGAGCGCGCCAGACGCTTGAAGGAACTTGAAAATCGTGTCTATCAGGAAAACCAGACACAGCTTTTCATCGAAACGCCTTATCGCAACCAAAAGCTGATGGAAGAAATCCTGCATGTGTGCCGTCCTCAGACTCGCCTGTGCATTGCTGCCAACATCACCTGTGAAGGCGAGTATATCCAGACACGCACCGTAAAGGAATGGAAGGGACATTTGCCCGATCTGAATAAGATTCCGTGCATATTCCTTATTTACAAATAAGGATGTTTCTCCGGATGTATCTGGTTATTGATCGATCATCTTTGTTAATATTTAAGAGCATATGGGATTGGAAAACATTAAGCGAATCGGGTGCGCTCTGTTGCTGGGCTTTGTACTGGTTATGGGAAACGCACAATCTGTTGACACGGCTTCTTTGGCGTGGTTCAAGGAGGCCAAGTTCGGCTTGTTCCTGCATTGGGGACTTTACTCACAGACGGCGGGCGACTGGAAAGGGCATCCGGCCAAAGGGGGAGAGCACTTCATGCTCTACGAGCGCATTCCGCTGAAAGAGTATGCGCTGATTGCTAACGACTTTAATCCGACGGGATTCAACGCCCGCCAGTGGGCGAAGGATGCACGCCGGGCCGGCATGCGCTATGTCATTATCACATCCAAGCATCACGATGGCTTTGCCATATATGATTCCAAATGCAGCGGCTATAACATAGTGAAATGCACTCCATGGGGAAAGGATCCCATGAAAGAACTGGCGGAGGCTTGCCGGGAGGAAGGACTGAAATTCGGCTTCTACTATTCATTGGGACGTGACTGGGAAGATCCTGACGTGCCGACAAACTGGCCCGTGAAAGCCGGACGAAGCAACACGTGGGATTATCCGGACGAAGATGCCAAGCAACTGCCCCGCTATATGGAACGGAAAGTGAAGCCGCAACTGCGCGAACTGCTTACACAATACGGCCGTATCGACTTTCTGTGGTTTGATACGCCGGAGCTGGTCACGAAGGACATGAGCCGTGAGATCAGAGAGCTGATTCACTCGCTGCAGCCGCAATGTCTTATCAACAGCCGCATCGGCAACGGAATGGGCGACTATAGCATTGTGGAGCAGAAACTGACCGGCGGGATAGACAACCGTCCCTGGGAGGCTTGCCTGACCATGGGCAAGAACTGGTGTTACAACCGGCATGATACGGTCTATAAGAAACCGGATGTAATGATACGTCATTTGGCCGACATTGTGAGCAAGGGAGGTAATTTGCTGTTGAATATCGGTCCGGACGGCAAGGGCTGTTTCCCGGCATTGGCGCGTCCGGGGCTGGACGCTTTTCATCTGTGGCTGGAAACGAACGGCGAAGCCATCTACGGCACACGCCCGTGGCATACGTATGGCGAACTGTATGACCCTTCTGTTCGGGAAAAAAGCAATGAGAAGGCTTTTCATGATGCGGTGTACGACGGAACGCCTCAGGAAATTGTGCCGGACTTCCGCTATACGCAAAAGGGCAATGCCGTTTATGTCATCGTGCGCCATGTGACGGCTCCGTCTTTCACCTTGTCTGCTTTCCGTCTTTCGGACCGGGTTGTTTCGGTGGAATGCATGGATTCGCATCAGACTGCCGAATGGAGGCAGGATGCCGGCGGACTGCATATTGCGCTGGATGCCGGCGAGAAGCATTATCCGGTCTATGTGCTGAAGGTTACGCTTGACATGCAGTGATGTGTCTGATTGAATGGTTCTCATGCTGCCGGCAGCAACCGGTCTGCCGGTGATGGCATGCAAAGCGGGCAGATGCAGCTTTCCGGCGAAGGCATGGACTGTATCTGTCACTTCATCGGCATGTTGCGGAATTATCTGAAATTGAATTCTTTCCATAGATTGGCAGAGATTTGCAGGTGTTCTTTCTCTGCCAGCAGTATTTCGCTGAAATTTTCGGGCGATTCGATCAGCTCTGCAAAAGTAAAGTATCTGCCTTCCGGAGCAATGCTTTTCTCTTCTTTGTCAATCGGAAGTATGAACAGTTGTATCGGATAGGGAGTCAGTCTGTCAATCCGGTACTTCAGGATCAGGCGGGGAGAGATGAACGAACACTTTCCCGGCTGTTTTTGCAGAGACGCCTTCACCTTTTCGGCGGCAAACCTTTCGCTTTTGTATGGACATTTTTCGAAGGGGAAGATCAGCGGAACATCCCATACGCGTTTTCCGGAGTCAGCCTTGGCATAGGGGATAAGGTAAATTTTTCCGTTGCATATGGGGGCTATCCTTATCACGCAGCAGGGGGGGGCGTAAGTTGACGCCGCCATGCGGATTCCGGTCATGTTTATTATCAGGCAAATGATATAGATCAAAGCTGGAGCATAAAAGACGAGGGTGTAATGCACATAGTTGGTGTGAATGGAAATCACGTTCTGGAGCAGAAACAGGCTGAGCAGGTGCAGTCCCGACAGAATGACTATCACTCTCGCCTCCAGCCGGTAGGATATGCTGGAGTCGAGCCGGAACTTTTTGAGCAGGCTGTGGTATGTTTCCGGTGCCGTTAAATAGATGAAGGCAAAGATAAGGAGCATGAATTCCAGCGTGGGAGTAATGCTGCGGGGCGGTATGTATTCGTAGCCGGTAAAGAGTCGGAGCAAGAAGCAGGTGCCTATGCCTGCGGTTCCTTGCAGTAGAAAAAAGTTGAGGGACTTAAGCTGGAAGAAATCGTAGGCCAAACCGATGAGGCTGATTGCCAGTCCGATGCCGAGCATTGCTGTGGCGGGGAAAAAATGCAGCCCTATCAGTGTGATTATAGTAGGCAGCAGGCCGAAGGATACGATCTTGTGTCTATATTTTATCAACAGTTTCATAGTGATGGCATTTTTTTATGCAACAAATTCGTTTTTTGTTTTGTTCGTTCCGGATTTGAGTTTTTTTGTGCAGATGGCGTTGCCCGGGATTCTTGCAGTGTATGGCAGAAGTTCCTGAGGAAAGGGCTTTAAGAGCTATTGTTTTGTTGTCCGGAAATCTGATAGCTTGCGTGAAAAAGCGGAGGCTTTTCCGTAAAAAGTTTATCTCCAGCCTGAAGATATGTGTGTTCAGGCTGGAGATGCATATATTCAGGCTGGAGATTTATATCTTTAGGTTGGAGATACAGTTTGTCGCGCAGTCTGTCCGGTTTCTTTGGACCGGAAAACCTGCCGGGACTTGTTGGCTCAAAGATGCCTTTCCGCATGATAGGAAGAGCGTACAAGCGGTCCGCTCTCTACCATCTCAAAGCCTTTGCTCATACCGGTTTCCTTGTATTTCCGGAATTGTTCGGGAGTGACGTATTCTTTTACCGGATAGTGTTTTCTGCTTGGCTGCAGATACTGTCCGATGGTCAGCCGTTTGCAGCCGTTTGCAAGCAAGTCGTCCATTGTTTCTTCCACTTCTTCCGGAGTTTCTCCCAATCCCACCATGATGCTTGATTTTGACTTGATTCCGTTTTCTGCGATTTGCCGGAGCACGGCCAGGCTGGTGTCATAGCGGGCCACGCTTCTGACCTCAGGAGTGAGCCTGCGCACGGTTTCCACATTGTGTGAAAGAATCTCCGGATGCGCTTCGATGAGAAGCTGTACCAGCTCTGTTCTTCCCTGGAAATCAGGAATCAGGGCCTCTATCGTGGTCTGTGGATTAACTTGGCGCACGGTTTCTATGGTCTGCGCCCAATGATGTGCGCCCAAGTCTTCCAGGTCATCCCTGTCTACCGAAGTGATGACAGCGTGGCGGAGTTTCATCAGGCGGACAGACTCTGCCACTTGTGCCGGTTCGGAAGGGTCCAGCGGGAGCGGCTTGCCCGAGAGCGTGTTGCAGAATTTGCACGCTCTGGTGCATATGTTTCCGCCTATCATGAATGTTGCCGTACCTCTTCCCCAGCATTCTCCTAAGTTCGGGCAACGTCCGCTTGTGCAGATTGTATGCAGCTTGTGTGTGTCTACAATCTGTTTCGTTTCTGTGTAGCGGGCGTTAGTCCCGATATCTATCTTCAACCAGTCCGGTTTTCTCAAATGCTCCATAGCGTTGGCTTAAAGTTTTCTGATGAAAAATTCGGCAACGCGGTTCATCAGGTGGTTGCGTGTGTTTCCTCCTGATATGCCATGATTGCGGTTGGTATAAATCTGCGTTTCAAAATACTTGTCGGCCTGTATGAGGGCTTCGTTATACTCCATGAAGTTCTGGAAGTGAACGTTGTCGTCTGCACTGCCATGAATCAGAAGCAGGTCGCCTTTCAGTTGGTCTACACGGCCGATGGCAGAGGAGGCGTTATATCCTTCGCCGTTTTCTTTCGGGGTACGCATGAAACGTTCGGTATATACGGTGTCATAGAAATGCCAGTCGGTGGGAGCTGCAATCGCTACGCCGGCCTTGAATGCCCCCGAGCCTTCGCTCATCGACATGAGCGTGTTGTATCCCCCATAGCTCCAGCCCCATATTCCGATGCGGCTGCCGTCTACATAAGGCAGGCTTCCGAGGTATTTGGCGGCTTCAGCCTGGTCTGTGGATTCCTTCACGCCGATTGAGAGGTAGGTGCATTTTTCGAAAGCCGCTCCCCGTCCTCCGGTTCCGCGGCCATCTACGCAGACCATGATGAATCCCTTGTCGCACATATAGGCTTCAAACATTCCGCCGTCGCCGAAGCTGCCGATGCCCCACTTGTCGAGCACTTGCTGCGATCCGGGTCCGCTGTACTGATGCATGATGACTGGATATTTCTTGTTGGGGTCGAAGTTTGCCGGCTTCATCATCCATCCGTTCAGCTCAACTCCTTCGCTGGTCTTGAATGTAAAGAATTCTTTCTGAGGCATGTTCAGCTCGGCCAGCTGTGATTTCAGCCGGCTGTTGTCGAGCAGCGTGACAAGTTCCTTTCCCTTGTTGTTGTTCAGTGTGATGAGGGTGGGAGTGCTGATGCTTGAGAAGGTATTGATGTAATACATCATGTTGGTGCTGAAGATTGCAGTGTTTGTTCCGGTGCGTGCGGACAGTTTGGTTTTCTTTCCTTTCCCGTCTATTTTATAGACTGCTGTTTTCAGCGGGCTTTCTTCGTTGCTTGTATAGTAGAATTCGTTTGTCTTCTGGTCCCATCCTAGAAAATCTTTCACTTCAAATTTTCCTTTGGTGATTTGTTTTACCAGATTCCCTCCGATGGTATAGAGATACAGGTGGTTGTATCCGTCGCGTTCGCTCATCATAATGATGTTCTCCGGATAGAACACGATGCTGGAGTAAGCCTGTTCCTTGATATACTGCTCCGATTCGTCGCGGACAGCTACCTGGCAGACGGCACTTCTCGGATTGGCCATGTAGATGTTGAACCGGTTCTGGTGGCGGTTCAGCGTCATGATTGCCAGCTTGTCGGGATCAGATGTGAACTTGATGCGCGGGATATAGGCGTCTGCTTCGATTTGCAGGTCCATCTTGCGCGTTACATGGCTTTTGATGTCGTATGTGTGTACGCTTACTTTAGAGTTGTCTGCTCCGGATTTCGGGTATTTATAGTCGTAGCTGCCCGGATAAGTGGCGTACGCTTTTTTTTCCGGAGCCAGTCCCTTATACCATTGGAAAGAATACATGGGCACTTCGCTTTCATCGAAGCGGATATAGGCGATCATCTTGCTGTCTGCGCTGAAGTCAAATGCGCGGTTAAACGCGAACTCCTCTTCATATACCCAGTCGGGAATGCCGTTGATGACTTTATTGTATTCTCCGTCTTTTGTGACCTGAGATTCGCTGTTTCCGAACAGCAGCTTGACCAGATAGATGTTGTTGTTCCGTACAAAGGCAATCTGATGGCTGTCGGGAGAAAAGAGCGGAACTTGCTGCGGGCCGTTGTTGGAGAGCGGTTCCAGCGTGCGGTTCTTCACGTTGTAGATGTAATAGACCGCAGTGAACGAACGGCGGTAGATCGGCTTGGTTTCTGTTTGGATTAAGATCAGGCTTTCGTCGGGCGACATGATGTATCCGTCGAATGATTTGAGTTCGATATTGCGTGCTGTCGCTACATCGAAAATCGTGCCGGCCTCTTTGCCTGTCTTGAACGAGTATTTCACGATGCGCTTGTGGTCGGAGCTTATCTGTGTATAATGCTCTCCGTCAAGCATCGGCTTAAGTCCGTAAATGTTCTGTGCCCGGTAAGTTCCGCCGGCCGCATCTTTCAGTGTCACGTTCTTTGCCGTTGTTCCCGATGCGAGAACAAGCAGCGAAAACAAAAGTGTGAGAATCTTTTTCATCATCTATCTTTTTTAAGTTTGTATTCATTCTGTCGATTCCGCAGCTGGAATTTCTTTCTCCTCCGTCATCTCCGGCCCGGGAACATCTGCCTGCGGTTTCGCTTCTTTGTCTTTGATTCCGAACAGCCAGCGGAAGAATCTTACAAAAGCATTCCGTTTTTTGGGCTTCACTTCGGCGGCAGGTTGCTGTACGGCCTTTAAAGAATCGGTTTGCAGGCTGTCATTCTTCTGGTGAACATTCAGGCTGTCTGTGAAAAGTGAGTCTTTAGCCAATGCCAGCTTTTTCTGCAGAGAATCGAGTTTCAGCGAATCTCCGGCAGCTATGGGAGCAAAGAGTCCAAGCGAGTCGGTGTGCGTTGAGTCGGCTGCAATGCTGTCGGCCAGGAGCGAATCTTTCGGCAATACCGGTTTCTTTTCCGGTTCTTTCGGTTTCGGAAGCTTGAAAGGAACCGGTACGGAATATTTGCAGCGGACGGTCGTGCCGTGGTCTTTTGCCGGAATCCAGTCGCGCATCACGATGATTGCATCCAAAGCAGCCGTATCGAGTTCTGCCTTCAGGCTGCGCACGATATGAGGTGATGTAATGCTTCCGTCCTTTTCCACTACAAACTGTATCATGACGGTTCCTTCGGTCTGCGTCTTTTCCGCAAGTTCGGTTGTGTGTGCCTTTCGTCGGACATAGTTGAAGAACTGTTTCATGCCTCCGGGATATTGGGGCATCTGTTCTACGCTTGCATAGATGCGGTCGGCCCCCTTGCGTATCATATTGATTGTATAAGGTTTTTCGGAATGCTCCAGAAAGACATCTGCATCGAGGTATTTGTTTTCCATTTTTTCCGCGCGTATCATAACCACGTGGTTGTAGTCGGCCTCGATGACAAATTCACCGTTCGCATCTGTCGAGGCCCGTCTTCCTGTACCTTGGATGGATATTTCCGCGTTTGCTATGGGGCGTCCGCTGTTTTTGACAATGCCGCTGATCTGAAAAGTTTTTCCGCTTTGTTTGTAGCGTATCAGATCTTCCTGGCTGTTGATGCGGATTATGGTGTCTGTCGCTGCCTTGTCCAGACGCAGCGATTTTACGGATTTCTGTTTGTCGTCGGGGAAATAGAAGTTTCCTGTCCGGATATTTTTTTCGTTGATTTCATGTTCGAATTCAAACAGCCCTTCCTCGTTGCTGGTATATTCTGTTCCATAGCCTGAAATTTTCAGAATCATTCCGTTTTGGGGAGCCCCGTCGGTATTGAGCACGGTGATGCGGAACGTTTGTTTCTTTTCTTCCGCAACGTGTGCCCGTCCGTAGTTGTTCCCTGCGAAGACGGATGCAGCCAATATGAGAGCTGTGGCAATATAGTGTTTCATAAATGCTTGCAGTTAAATTGTTACAAAGCTACAAGTATTCTGTTTGATTCAATATTGCCGTTGTGTTAATAAAGCTGAACAGGCGGGTTTTGTGTCACGCCTTCCGCATTTTTGCCGACATTCTGCGGAGTCTGAGCAGGTGCAGCCGTTCGATGGCATGTTTACGGCTTAATGTAACCTGATAGCGGTATACCAGGCATGTGGTGATGAAGTATGCTCCGGCCTGGATCCATAATGCCCGGTATTCGGGAAGCACTTCGTTGAGTTCCGCTCCCATGGTATTGATCCGTACAAATCCGTTGATGCCGAATGTGGAAGGGAACAGGTAAGAAAACGCTTTCCAGAATTCGGGGATGGCTGCTCCCGGCCATGAAATTCCGGATATGAACAGCAGCGGAACGGAAGTGAATACGTAAATCATCAGACACGACTCGCGGTGGTGGATGAATACCGAGCAGGTCATGGCGAAGAAGATGCATGCCAGCAGGTATGGGAAGATGAAGGCCAGCAATGTGGACGGCTGGGCGATTTGCACCAGACTGAATATCTTCGGAACCAGACACAATATGTAGGCTGATACGATGAGGTATATCAGCAGGTAGGCAAAAGATTTGCCTGCTACCACGCGCAGTGTGCCTTGGTAATGTTTGCTCGTTGGAATGAGGTCGCGGAAACGGTTGTTTTCTCTGGCAGTTCCCGCAGACATTCCGATGCCGAGCAGCAACGTCTGCTGGATAATAAGAATGAGTACGGCGGGAATGAGAAAGCTGGCGAAACCGTCTTGCGGATTGAACAGCGAGATGTCTTCGTATTCGATCGGTGCTGTTGTTATTTCATCCTGACGGTCGGTTGTGTTTCCAGCCCTTTCAATCTGTATCTGTTTGTTGACAGACAAAGACGCATTGGTGCAGGCAAGGAGCAGCGATTTGTAGTAGAGCATTCCGCTCATGTCGCAGAACAGACTGACAGTTGCCTGCTTGCCTGTCGAAAGGTCTTTGTTGAAATCGGCGGGAATATAGATTATGCCATATACCTTTGTTTCTTTCAGCAATGTCTTTGCCTCTTCCATATCGGTGCAGTGCGACTGGATTCTTACGTCTGCACTCGCGTCAACAAGGCGGAGGAATTCCCGGCTTTGTGCCGTATTGCTTAAATCGACCACTGCCGCCGGCACATCCCTTACAACTTCGTTGGTGTAAATGAATGCGTATATTAAAGGGTAAGCCAGTGGAACCAGAAGAAAGAATATCAGCACGCCCTGGTCTTTGAACACCTGTTTCAGTTCATGCGAGCAGATATGGAATAAGCCAGCCAAACCTTGTCTGATGATATGTGGAAGTGTATGATTGTTCATGAAATACAATGTTTAAGGTAGATAGACATAGTGCAGCATGATTGTGCGGAGCTGTTTCAGCACGAAGAACGGCAACAATGTGAATAGCAGCAGAGCTGCTATCGGCTCCCAGGCATAAACGACCGAGTATCCGTTGAGTGCCTGATTGACATAAATCAGGAAGTAATGCCGCAGCGGAAACAGTACGCATATGCCTTGCAGTACGGGGTGCATGGCCATGACCGGATAGGTAAAGCCTGATATCGAAAACGAGATGACTCCCCACAATGACGCAGCGCTCAAGGCTAGGCGGAAATTGCCGAACAAGCCGAACAGGAATATTCCGAATGCCTGCGAGGAAATCACGAGAAGCAGTCCGGCCAGCAGCATGGGGAAGATGCCGTTGTTGCATGGATAGTGGAGGTATCCGTAGAGATAGATATTATAGAAAACAGCAATCAGAAAGAAGATGACGGTTTGCGGAAGCAGTTTGCCGCTTATAGCCGTCGCGATAGAGTTTCCGGCCATCTGCATCCATTCTTTTGCCGTATTCTCTTTCAGTTCTGTCCCCAGTGTGTAAATTGTTGTCAGGAATATGAGCAGCATTAATATTCCTGGGAACAGCGTATTGCACAGATATACCGAATAGTTGAGCCACGGGTTGTTCAGCGCGTGGGTTTCGATTACGATTGGCTGGAGAAAAGCCATGGCTTGTGCTTCGGTGGCTCCCTTTGCCAGCAAAGTAGCTTGTCCGACAGCAGCAGAGGCCAGTTCGGACATCGTTCGTTCGTCTTTGTAAAGCAGCGACCCAGCTATCAGGTAAGAGTAGTTGATATAAAAAGACACTTTGGGCTGTCTGCCTGCCAGTGCTTTCTCCGTAGTACCCTTGGGTATGTAGTAGAATGAATAGATTTCTCCCCGCTGCATGGCTTTTCTTGCCTCTGTAACGCTGCTGTAATGAGCGGTGATTTCAATGTGCTGGAACGCATCGAGATTGCGGATGATGTTTCGTGTGGTAGCCGTATTGTCCAGATCTACCACTCCTGCGGGCATGTCGGTCGGCAACCCTTTGCTCATGAGGGTAGAGAAGAACACGAAGCAGAATATCGGAGCGATGATGATGCAGAACAGATACATCGGCTTCGTTGCGATACGGTATGTTTCCCTGCGGGCTATGTTCCACAAACTTTTCCACATATCAGATGACATTGTTGAATCTTATTTTTCGATGATTGCAGACATTCCCGGGCGCAGATTCTCTACGGTTTCCACGGGCTTTGCCTTCACTTCAAACGTTTTCAGGTCGAATTGTCCGGTTGTCTTGGTTGCCTTCCAGGCGGCATAAGTCCCTAAATCTTTCATATAGGTTATTCTGAATGTTGCATCCCTTTCCAAAGCAGGGATATATGCCTTTATCTCATTGCCTACATTGAAGTCTTTCAGGAAATCTTCGCGCACATTGAACGTAACCCAAATATCATCGAGCTGGGCTATGTTCATTATCGGTGCGCCGGTGCCGACCAGTTCTCCCACTTTCGGGAATATTTCAGAAACTTCTCCATCTGCCGAGGCCGTAAGGTATGTTTCCGAGATGTAGGATGAAACTTCTGCCACAGCCCCTTTCGCCCGTTCGACTTGTGCGGCAGCCATAGCCTTGTCTTCCCGCTGCGCTCCGTTTTTAGCCATTGTATACTGTGCGTTTGCGGCACGCTCGGTCGCTTTCATGGCATCGTACTGTGCTTTGGCTTCGTCGCGTTTCTGTGCGGTCATCACTCCTTCTTCATACAGCCGGTTTATGCGGTTGTATGATTTTTCGGCTATTTCCAGTCCCGCTTTTGCTTTCTGCCACATTTCAAAAGCTGCCTGCAATTGTTCGCTTCGTGTTCCTCTGATCGCTTTTTCGTTCATGGCCTGTGCCATCTGCTCAGCGGCTTGCGCCTGCGACAGCTTGGCCATGACATCGGGCGCTTCGAGGATTGCCAGTGTATCTCCAGCTTTGACTTTGTCGCCTTCATGGACAAAAAATTTCAGGACACGTCCCGGAACTTTGCTGGATACCCTGTATTCTGTCGCTTCGGCTTCTCCCTGAATGATTTCTGTTCCTTTTCCGAGAGTGAAGAATCCGATGATGCTGACGATTGCTACGGCTCCTGCAAGTGTGATGAATGCCAGCATGATATTGTTGCGTTGTGTCTTTTCCATATCGATGTTATTTTAATGTTCCCATTGATTTGTTTAAATAAAGTTCGCTAAGTTTTACGTCAATTTGGGCGTCTATCTTGCCAGACTGTGCAGACAGCCACGCCGTTTGAGCTTCAAGCACGTTGCTTGTCGGTATGACTCCTTCCTTGAATCCCAGATTGGCATACCGGAGGTTCTCTTCAGCCTTTTCCATGTTCTTTTCAGCCATGGTCAGCCTTTTGGCCGCTTCGTTTACTTTATAGGAACTTTGCGTAACCTGAAGCTCCACTTTTTCCTTCACATCGTCCAGCTTGTATCGGGCGATGTTCGCTTCTGCTTGGGCTGCCTTTACCTTATATATGCCTTCTCCCCAGTGGAATACCGGAATCTTTACGATGACTCCCGCTGCCCACATTCCGCGGAAACGGTTTTCAAACCCGTTGACGAGGGACGGATTCGTTACCAGATAGTTTGCTGTGACTGCAACTGAAGGGAGAAAGTCGGAGCGTACGACATTCACCTTTTGGCGATAGATTTCGGATGCGAGCTCCAGGCTTTTCAGCTCTTGTCTGTTGGCTAAAGCCGTGTTGACATTGGCTTCTGTATAAGCGTTTGGAAGCGTAAGGCTGCTCATGTCTTCATCGGCCAGTGTGATGTCTGTATCCAATGGGAGGCCGCACAGTTGGCAGAGAACCATTTTTGAAAGGCTCAGGCCGTTTTCAACCTGTGTCAGTGTCATCTCTGCCTCGTTCACCTTTACTTTTACACTTAGAGCATCAGCTTTTGTGGCCACTCCTTCGTTGACCATCTTGCTGACATCAGAGTCCAGTTTCTGGACCAGATTCAGGAAACTTTCGGCAAGTTTCTTCTTGTTTGCAAGCGAAACCACCTGCCAATATGCTTGGTCTGTGTTCAGAATGATGTCTTGCAGTCCTGTCGCATGTTGAGCTTCGGCGAGCTGTTCGGCATATTTGGTTATTTTGTTGTATGCTATGATTTTTCCTCCCATGAAAATCGGCTGGGTGAGTGTAGCCGCTCCGACAGTCAGATTTCTTGTATCGGTGCGGAGCGCATTTACGATTCCTTCGCCTACAGCGTTCAGTCCGTTTGTAACTCCTGCAACAGCACCGGGAAGAAGTCCTTGCAGTCCGGCGGCCAGACCGGGATTTTGGGCGGCAAGTGCCTGCAGCCCTTGCTGAAGCTGCGATCCGGCAGCTGTCCCCAGATTTCCGATTGTCTGCTTTTGTTCGTCGCTTAGCAGGGAAATTTCTTTTTGAGTGCGCATATATCCGCCCGCAAATTCAATTTTTGGGAGATAGTTGGTGAACGCTGCCTTTTTCTCATAATGAGCTGCATTCACTTTTTCTCGCGATATGAGCAGCTCTTTGTTGTTTTTCAGAGCCAGTGTCCGGCAACTGTCCAAAGTGAGCGTATGCTGTGCAAAAACGCTTAAGGAAGTACCAATGGCCAGAATAAGACTAAAAAACTTTTTCATTGTCAGAAGAACTTTGTTATTTGGTTGCTTATGCAACATTGCAAATGTATACTTTTATAACAAATAACCAAAAAGATTTGTTGTAAAGATTCTCAATGCAGCTTATAAATTTGTTAAGTTGCACCGAGATGGGCGCATCTCAGTTCAGCAGATTAAGTTTCAGTCTGTGATTTATGGAATTGTCTATGATTTTGCATTTGCCGGCGAATGAACCGTGTCCGTTTCGGCTTGACAGACTGCTGCCTGTGTTGCTTGATCCTTCTCCCGGGACTTCGGCGACAGGAAAGCTTCCATTGGCTATGTGGTAAAATACCGGAGCCAGCAGCGAATCTCCCGGAGTGCCGAACTCTCCTAGATCTTCTCCCAAGTTCTCTTCAATCTCAAAGTCAGGAAGAAGTCCGTCTTCGTAATACTCGTAATATCCTTGCGAATTGCTCAAGTAAGTGGTTGTGAGCCAAAGTTCGATATTTGGAGAATTTGTGTCTGTAAACAATTGCTGGGCCACGTTCTTTCCGAAGGTCGGCGCTCCCACTTGGATAAGCCGTCCGTTGATGTAAGGCCTCAGGCAGTTGATCACAATCTCAGAGGCAGAAGCCGTATTGCCGGACGTGATGACATACAGGTTGTTGTATTGAGCGGGAGTTCCTGTTGAGAGGAGGCTCGGGTCAAAAAGCAACGTTTCCGTTTTGTTGATTTTGTCGTTGTATGTCATGTTCAGGAAAGGCTGCCCCATGGCACTTTGTGGGGCAAGGAGCGTGCTTATCACCTGGGATGTTGAAACATAGCCTCCCGGATTGTAGCGGAGGTCGAGAATGATGTCGCTGAACTGGCCTGCATATTGTGTGAATATGCTTTCCACCGCATCGGCATTCTCGCCGAACTCATTATATAAGATGTATAGCACGTTATGCGAGCCTACTTCGATGGGCTTTGCTTCGAGCACATCCTGTTCTTCCACATAGCGTGGAGCCGGAAGCTGGACAACTCCGATGGTGTCGAACTCAGCATAGTTGTAGTCGTCTTCAGCCGTGCCATCATCTGGAATTTCTACATAAGGATTGTATTTGCCCAATGTGAAGGTATGCGCTCCCGAAGGACGTTCGATGTAGTCTTCATAATATGAACTTTGGGAGATTTCTTCTCCGTCCACAGCGATGACCCAATCGCCGCGTTTCAGTCCGGCTTCTTTTGCAGGCGAGTCCGGCTGGACATAAAGGATGCGCATGGTATTTGTTCCTTCAGTTGTGCGGACAAGGGCCGCTTCGAATCCGAAGCACGGGTAAGTGCTTGTGGCTCGCGAACCGGTGGCTATTGAATCCACATGAGAGAAAAGCACGCCGTTTTTCTTGTCCTTGCTTGAGGCTGCCGATGACAGGAAATCCTGCGGACTGTCGAAGAAGTCCAGTTCGTCTTCCGAGGGGATGTCTTCATAAAACAGATAGTTCTCCTGCATGACATTGTATATCCAGGTTTTGGTAGTTATCAGCGCATAATATTCTCCCGAGCGGTCTTCACCGCATGAAGACAGCAGTCCTGCCAGAACAGTTCCGGCCAACACAAGTCTGTTGAAAATCGCCCTCATAACATTGCTCTTATTTCATTGAGAAAGCTCCCTGTCCGATCATGTTTCCGTCGGCAAAGATATAGATGTGGTATTCTCCTGCCGGCAGGAACTCTTCGACATCCCAGTATACGGTGACAGTTTGCTCTTCTCCTGTATATTCGATGTATTTTTTGATGGAGTAGCCTATTTCCCGGTCTTCATACTTGAACCGGTTGGCGTCGCTTTTTGTCAGGATGCTGTTGTCGGGCTTGGCGATGCGCACATAGATGGTTTTGTTTCCCGTTTCTGCCGTAATGTTCTTCACGATGGTGAATGTGACGGCTATTTTCTTTACGTTTTTCACCCTGGAAGTGTTTCTTCCGCGTTTGTTCTGCGTCTGCACCGTAACGTTTGTGGCATCCAGCTGCGCAGCGAGAGAAACCTTTTGGTGAAGGGTTTCTTTTTCCTGCGACAGGTTGGTTATTTGCACGGTAGCTGCCGAGTATTTGTTTTTTACTTCCTCATTCTCTTGCTTTAGGGCCGCGTTCAGCCGGTTGAGCGAGTCAATTTGTATGACGTAAGTGCGCAGTACTGCACGCACGGTTTTCAGCTCCTTTTTCAGGCGCATGATTTCTGCTGCGTCACTGGTCTTTACCTGACGGAGTTCTTCCAGCAGCCGCTGTGTTTTCAGCTTTTCGCTTTCCAGCTTTTCGCGGAGTGAGTCGTTGTTTATCTGGATTTGCAGTTCGTCGTATTGTGTGGCAAAATTGCTGTATTCGTTTTCCATTTCCTGTTTCTCGATGGCAAACAGTTCAGTCATTTCCTTATTCTTTTGAGTCTGGTTGAAAGCGAAGAATGAAACCCCCGCTACGATAACTGCCAGGATCACGATAACTGTAATAAGGCTCTTGTTCTTGTTCATTTCTCTATCAGTTTTGCGTTTGGCGCAAAAATACAACAATTTAGATAGACCTTCTCTTTTATTTGATTAAAAAAAACATAACGTCAGGGCAATATGAAGGTGGCAGGCCGGGTGTCGCCTTGTTTCCATCTGCAAAATTCCAGTTCGGGATAAGCAGATGCACCTGTGCTGCCGATCCACTCATTCAGCTTTTCATGGAGTTTCCGCCCGCCTTCTTCCAGAACGAATGTCCGGCTGTCGTATCTCAGGATAAATTCGTAGGCCGAATTGTGGTCATTTCCTATAAAGTCTTTCTTGTAAGTGTCCGGAAGGTAGCAGTACGCCATGTAGCTTGTTTCCCATGTGTTGAAGCAGAGAGCGTTGTATTTGCCTTCCGGGCCGTATACATAGCAGTTCTGTATATTTTTCTTGTTCTCGAAGCATAAGTGCGCTCCGTTTTCGGGGCTTTTGAAGCTTGCGTGTCCGATGCCGCAGTTCAGGATATTCCCGGCGTTGGTCCTTACCAGTCCGGCGGCCGGGTCTTTGGCGTCATCGGTTGATATTGTGACGTTTTCGGCCAGGCAGTTGAATACATCACCCTGGTTGTAGGCTATAAATCCGCTGTACTGGTTTGCGTCGGTCAATTCCATCGATCCGTTTTGGAGGGTGCAGTTATGAATCTTCCCTCTGTTTATTCCGGCCAGCAGTCCGACGTATGCAATCTTTCCGTTCTGGGTGTAAGATATGTTGCAGACATTCAGGTTTCTGACAATCCCATCCGGTGCTATGTCACCGAAGACACCATAATTGGAATATCCGTTGAGCTTCCTGTTCAGGCGGATGCCCGACAGCGTATGCCCTTCTCCGTCGAATATGTCGCTGAATGCCTTGTTCATCTTGTAGTTGATTCCGATTCCCATTATCCGGGCAGACTCTTCCTCAGAAAACGCGATGTCGCTTTTCAGGCGGTACGTGGTGATTCCGTCCGCGGTTTCTCCGAACTCCTCCAGCTTCCTGCCATCGTATGCTTCTCCGTTTATCAGGTGAGTGAAGGCGATGAAATCTTCTGCCGTATATATTCCGCGTCCCGAACCTTTTGATTTCAAGTTGCAGGAATAGGCTGTTCCTTCTTTAAAGGTTATGTTTTCGACCGTTGTCTGGCAGATGCTTTGCCCGGAACCGGTCAAGGATAGTTCTACAGGAGGTGTTTCACCGGCAGGGGAGGGCGGAATGATGAAGCTGTAAGTGTTTTCTTCTGAACCGTGCAGTTCGCTTTCATGGCAATCCCGGCTGTAGATGATGTTTCCGGTTATGGGGCAGAACGATTCGATGCCGGCAGTCTTGCAGATCATGCCTGTGACTTTTTCGCTCAGCTGGCTGTCGGTATTGAAGTCTATTCTTGAAAAGCGGTGCCTGAACTTCAG
The DNA here is from genome assembly GCF_024733745.1 of Bacteroides sp. ET225. NCBI lineage: Bacteria > Pseudomonadati > Bacteroidota > Bacteroidia > Bacteroidales > Bacteroidaceae > Bacteroides > Bacteroides sp. ET225. The sequence goes on from NZ_JANRHN010000015.1 coordinate 57,254, forward strand.
GCGGATCACGTTGCCGTATGCGCACGAGTCCTGGCAGAACAGGACATCTTTCAATGTCTTTCCGCTGCTTTCGTACAATTGCTCTTTTCCGAAAAGCCCTTCTCCGTCAGTATCCATGACGGGAAAGACGGCGGTGTAGCGCATCTTTCCGTTTCCGTTCGGTCCGAAGGGCTTTTCCGGCACCCATTCTTTCCCGTCGAACGTGAGGATGCAGCCGTCCGGACTTGTGGTTCCGTCGCTGAAGAACAGAATCCGGTCGCCTGTCTGAAACGCGGTCTTGCCTGCAGATCTGCCTTGCGGGCCGAAGCCGTAAACGTCGTTCCCCAGAATCTTTATTCCGGAGGATAGGCGGGTTTCATGGTCTTCAATTCCGTTGCATCCGGAAAAGAAGAAGGCCCATATATACATTATATATATAAGAATGGATGGTGTGGAGCGCATAAGCGTGACTTTTTCATTGTGGTTTATATATGAAAACGGCAAACGTGCCGGTTGTTCACCTTTCCGGACACAGATTTTTCCGCAGATCTTCTTTGCCGTTTCCGGTCATGCGGGGCGGAAACATGGACTTGTGCGGCGGAAATCTATGCTCCGGGCATGCTCCTGTTTTTTCCGTGCGGTGCCGGGCGATGTTTCCCGCCCTTAATTTTTATTTTGCCTATTCCGTTAAAAGCCGTAACTTTGGAGCGGATTAGGAAATGACGTATGGGAAAAGGAAAATTGGCGAAATTTGCAGATATGGCGGAGTATCCGCATGTGTTTGAATATCCGTATTCGGTGGTTGATGATGTGCCTTTTGAAATGAAGGGCAGGTGGAACCGTAATTTTTTCAAGAACGGCAATCCGATTGTGCTCGAACTCGGATGCGGGCGTGGAGAATATACCGTGGGGCTTGCCCGGCGCTATCCGGACAAGAACTTTATCGGTGTAGACATCAAGGGCGCGCGCATGTGGACGGGAGCCACTGAAGCGCTGCGCGAAGGGCTGGGCAATGTGGCTTTCCTGCGGACAAACATTGAAATCATCGACCGCTTCTTTGAGCGGGACGAGGTGTGCGAGATATGGCTTACCTTTTCAGACCCTCAGATGAAGAAGGCGACCAAACGGCTTACTTCGACTTACTTCATGAACCGTTACCGCAGGTTTCTGGTTCCCGACGGGCTGGTGCATCTGAAGACGGACAGCAATTTCATGTTCACTTATACGAAGTGTATGATTGAAGAAAACCGCCTGCCCGTCGAGTTCATTACTGACGACCTGTATCATTCGGGAATGGACGATGAGATTCTGAGTATCCGCACCTATTACGAACAGCAGTGGCTCGACCGCGGGCTGAATATCAAATACATCTGTTTCCGGCTGCCCCGGGAAGGGGAACTGCATGAGCCGGACATCGAAATTGAGCTCGACGACTATCGCAGCTATAACCGCAGCAAGCGGAGCGGACTGGCCACGAGCAGATGAAAACATTGTGTATAACTTAAAAAAATACGATCAGTTATGACATTATATCCGAAATTGATTCTCGACGCACTGGCAACCGTGCGTTATCCCGGAAGCGGGAAAAACCTTGTTGAGGCTGAGATGGTGGCCGACAATCTGCGCATCGACGGAATGAAGGTCAGCTTCTCGCTGGTGTTCGACAAGCCTACCGACCCTTTCATGAAGTCGGTGGTAAAGTCGGCTGAAACGGCTATCCACACTTACGTGTCGAAAGACGTGGAAGTAAGTATATCAACAGAAAGCAGGCAGGCAGCCCGTCCCGAACCGGGGAAAATGCTCCCTCAGGTGAAGAATGTCATTGCCGTATCGTCTGGAAAAGGCGGCGTGGGAAAGTCTACGGTAGCTGCCAATCTGGCCGTAGCGCTGTCGAAGCTCGGCTATAAGGTGGGACTGCTTGATGCAGACATCTTCGGCCCTTCAGTGCCGAAAATGTTTCAGGTAGAGGATGCACGTCCCTATGCAGAGGAAATCAACGGGCGCGACATGATCATTCCGGTGGAGAAGTACGGAATCAAGCTGCTGTCTATCGGCTTCTTTGTCAATCCCGACCAGGCGACACTGTGGCGCGGAGGCATGGCAAGCAATGCGCTGAAACAGCTGGTAGGCGATGCGGAATGGGGCGAACTGGATTATTTCGTGCTGGATACTCCTCCCGGAACGAGCGACATACACCTCACGCTGTTGCAGACGCTCGCCATCACAGGCGCGGTGATTGTAAGCACTCCGCAGGAAGTGGCTCTTGCCGATGCGCGGAAAGGCATAAACATGTATACCAACGACAAGGTGAACGTTCCTATTCTCGGTCTGGTTGAGAACATGGCATGGTTCACGCCTGCCGAACTTCCCGAAAACAGATACTACCTGTTCGGAAAGGAAGGAACGAAGCGTCTGGCAGAAGAATTGCATGTGCCGCTGCTGGGACAGATTCCTATCGTGCAGAGCATCTGCGAAAACGGTGATAAAGGAACTCCGGTGGCCCTTGACGAGAACTCTGTGACCGGACAAGCGTTTATTGAACTGGCACGCAATGTGGTGTACCAGACGGAAAAGCGGAATGCAGAACTGGCTCCGACGGAGATTGTACATACGCATAAGTGATCTGCGGGGAATACGTTCCTGCGGTTATAGGATAATGAAAAAGCCCTGTCGTCCGGATGGAATGGCGGGGCATTTTTTCCGGATGGGTGCCAATCGTCATTCGTCCTTGAATTTCAATTGGAGCTGAATCCATTCCGGCCGGCGTTCGGAAGGCCAGTCGTGTTCTTCCTTCGGGTTTGAAACGGCAAGTCCCAGCAGGCGGATGGGATGGCGTTCGTAGTCGACCTCTTTTAGCAGCCTTTTTGCGAGAGGGAGTATGGTGTCCAGCTTATACAGCGGAAACGGGGTGCTTTGGCTGCGCGTTATCTGCTTGAAGTCGCTGAACTTTACCTTCAGTGTCAGCGTATATCCCTTGAAGTCTTTCGCTTTCAACCTTTCCGTCAGCTCGCAAGCCACGTGATACAGTTCGATTATTACCGATGACGTGAGCGAGATGTCCTTTTCCAGCGTATGTTCGCATCCGATGGACTTGCGTATGCGTACCGGTTCCACGGGTCGGTTGTCTATTCCCCGGGCGAAGTCGTAGTAGACGGTTCCGGCTTTTCCAAACTGCCGTTTCAGCATTTCAAGCGAGCATTCGCGCAGTGTTTTTCCGTTGAATATCCCCAGCTTGTGCATTTTTTGTGCTGTTACGGGGCCTATTCCCCAAAATGATTCGATGGGCAGCTTGTCAATGAAGTCGGTAGCCTGGTCAGGGTGGATTGTACAAAGTCCGTCCGGCTTGCGGTAGTCTGACGCTACCTTTGCGAGAAACTTGTTGTATGACACCCCTGCCGAAGCGACCAGGTTCAGTTCTTCGCGGATGCGCCGTTTGATTTCTCTGGCGATGTCTACGGCAAGTTCTATCTGCTTCTTGTTTTCCGTAACGTCCAGAAAAGCTTCGTCCAGTGAAATCGGTTCGATCAGGTCTGTATATTCATGAAAAATCTCGTGGATGCGGGCGGAAACTGCTTTGTATACTTCCATCCGTCCGTGTACGAATATCAGTTGGGGGCACAGTTTCTTCGCTTTTGCTGACGACATGGCCGAACGGACACCGAACTTTCGCGCTTCGTAGCTTGCCGCAGCAACCACCCCTCTCTGTTCGACATGTCCTACAGCTATGGGCTTTCCTTTCAGCTCGGGATTGTCCCGCTGTTCCACTGATGCGTAAAAGGCATCCATGTCGATGTGAATGATTTTTCTGAAAGTGTCCATAAGGCGCTGTAGAGGCTTTTCTGCAAAATTAATCAAAGTTTTCTTCGTTTATCCTAAAAATCATTTGTATTTTTGCCGATGCAGCAGCAAAGGCTGTTTGCCGACTTGACTACTTAACGCTAAGAAGTTATGATGAAAGATGAAATTAAAAAGGCATGCGATGTCATGCGGAAGGGAGGAGTGATACTTTATCCGACCGATACCGTTTGGGGCATCGGATGCGACGCGACGAATGAAGAAGCCGTGAAGCGGGTTTTTGAAATCAAGCAGCGTGCCGACAGCAAGGCTATGCTGGTGCTTGTAGACAGTCCGGTGAAAGTGGATTTGTATGTGGAAGAAGTTCCGGATGTTGCATGGGACCTGATCGAACTGACAACGAAACCGCTGACTATCATATATGATGGGGCGAAGAATTTGGCTCCCAACCTGATAGCCGCCGATGGCAGTGTGGGAATACGCGTGACAAATGAAGCGTTTTCCAAGCAGCTTTGCTTCAGCTTCCGCAAGGCGGTTGTTTCTACATCGGCAAATGTCAGCGGGCAGCCGGCTCCTGCCGTATTCCGTGAAATCAGCGATGAGATAAAGAATGCGGTGGACTATGTCGTTGATTACCGGCGCGATGAAACCGGACATCCGAAACCGTCGAGTATCATCAAGCTCGGCAAGGGAGGCGAAGTGAAAATTATCAGAGAATAGGAGAAGGACGATGAAAACGACTGATGAAAAGAACAATTTTCTTCAAAATCTTCTTCTCTGGAGAGAGAAGCACATCAAAGACAAGCAGTTTGTCCTGCTTCTGAGCTTTCTTGTAGGAATCTTTACGGCACTTGCGGCTTATATCCTTAAATTCCTAGTGGAATATATCAAGGAGTTTCTGACAGAAAACTTTGATACGACTGGCGCAAACTGGCTGTATCTGGTTTATCCCGTGGTGGGCATTTTCGTGACCGGCCTGTTCATCCGTAAAATCGTGCGCGATGATATCGGCCATGGAGTGACCAAGATTCTGTATGCCATCTCGCGCAAGCAGAGCCGCATCAAGCGCCACAACGTTTGGTCGTCTGTATGCGCTTCGGCCATAACCATCGGTTTCGGAGGTTCTGTGGGTGCCGAGGCTCCGATCGTATTGACAGGCTCAGCCATCGGCTCCAACCTGGGAAGTCTGTTCCGTATGGACCATAAGACGCTGATGCTGCTGGTGGGATGCGGTGCTGCCGGAGCTGTTTCTGGCATCTTCAAGGCGCCCATTGCCGGTGTGGTGTTTACGCTGGAGGTGCTGATGATGGATTTGACAATGGCGTTTCTGCTTCCGCTGCTTATCACCAGCGTGACCGCGGCGTCTGTTTCTTATTTGCTTACCGGCACCGAGGCAATGTTTCAGTTCCACCTCGATTATCCGTTTTCGCTGGAACGTATTCCGTATGCCATTGCGCTGGGAATCTTTTGCGGGCTTGTAGCCTGGTATTTTACCCGTTCGATGAATTGGATTGAAGATATCTTCAGGCGATATAAGAATCCTTACGTGAAGTTCCTTATCGGAAGTGCGATGCTGAGCGTGCTGATATTCCTTTTCCCGCCGATGTATGGCGAAGGCTATGATACGATTTCGCTTCTTCTGAACGGAGCTTCGATTTCTGATTGGGAAACGGTGATGAACAATTCGTTGTTTTATGGCAATGCCCATCTGCTGGTTCTGTATCTGATTCTGATCATTCTGTTCAAGGTGTTCGCTTCGAGCGCCACGAATGGAGGAGGCGGATGCGGAGGTATCTTTGCACCGAGCCTTTTCCTTGGCTGTATTGCAGGGTTTGTTTTTTCGTATGTGTGCAACGAATTTAATATAGGCAACACGTATATTCCCGAAAAGAACTTTGCGCTGATGGGAATGGCCGGCTTGATGTCCGGCGTGATGCACGCTCCGTTGACCGGTGTCTTCCTTATCGCGGAACTGACCGGAGGATACGGCCTCTTTCTTCCGCTGATGATTGTTTCGGTCTGCGCCTATCTGACGATCATTGTGTTTGAACCGCATAGCATTTATTCGATGCGTCTGGCCAAAAGCGGCGAACTGATTACGCATCATAAGGACAAGGCGGTGCTTACGCTGATGAATATGGACAGTGTGATTGAAACGGACTTCCTGACTGTGCGTCCGGATATGGATTTGGCGCAGATGGTGAAGACCATCTCGCAGTCGGGGCGGAATCTGTTTCCTGTGGTGGATATCCGGAACGAGCTGATTGGGGTGGTGGTGCTGGATGACATCCGTAACATCATTTTCCGCCAGGAGCTGTATCACCGTTATCATGTGGCCGAGTTTATGGTGGTGCCGAAGGCAAGAATCATTACGACCGACTCGATGGAAGTGGTGATGGAAAAGTTTGATTCGACAAATTCATGGAATCTGCCTGTTGTGGATGAAAACAATAAGTATATCGGCTGTGTGTCAAAATCAAAAGTGCTGAGCACTTACCGGCAGATGATGGTGGACCTTTCGGCCGAGTGATAAAGAAGAAGTGTTTATGGAAAAGAAAGACTTGAAAATCGTTTATATGGGCACTCCCGAATTTGCGGTGGAGAGCCTGAAGCGTCTTGTAGAAGGCGGATATAATGTTGTGGCGGTAATAACAATGCCCGACAAGCCCATGGGGCGGCATGGCAGTGTGCTCCAGCCGAGTCCGGTCAAGCAATATGCCGTATCTCAGGGACTGAAAGTGCTCCAGCCGGAGAAACTGAAAGACGAGGCTTTTATCGGAGAACTGCAGAGCCTGCATGCTGACTTGCAGATTGTGGTGGCGTTTCGGATGTTGCCCGAGGTGGTCTGGGCGATGCCGCGTCTGGGAACATTCAACTTGCATGCGTCGTTGCTTCCTCAGTATCGTGGAGCGGCTCCGATCAATTGGGCGGTAATCAACGGGGAAACCGAAACGGGAATTACTACGTTCTTCTTGAAGCACGAAATAGACACGGGAGAAATTATTGATCAGGTTCGGATTCCCATTGCTGACACAGATGATGTAGGTGTGGTTTATGACAAGCTGATGCGGCTTGGCGGTGACCTGGTGCTGAAAACTGTGGATGCGATTCTGGACGGAAATGTAAAGACAGTTCCTCAAGAAAGCGTTCCGCTGTCCGGAGAACTGCATCCGGCGCCGAAGATTTTCAAGGAAACTTGCCGGATTGACTGGACACAGGGGACGAAGCGTATTTATGACTTCATCCGCGGCCTTTCTCCTTATCCCGGCGCATGGACAGAATTTCATGTAGGAGAAACGGTTTCAACCCTCAAGCTGTTTGAAACGCAAAAGATTTTTGCAGATCATGCTTTAGAACCCGGTGCGTTTGTAACAGACGGAAAGTCTTACCTGCATATTGCGACCTCCGACGGCTATCTGAATGTACTTTCCTTGCAGCTTGCTGGGAAGAAAAGAATGGGAATCGCTGATTTCATGAAAGGCTACAGGCATTCAGCCGATGCCTTTGTCAGATGATCAGACTGTCGCATTCATTCTTTGGTAAGCAGGGGACGGGCATTGCTTGGAATCATCCTGCTTCGTGCGTTCGTAGGAGCGAATGTCACATCTTCTTCGGCTGAGGCATAGGTGAAATCTGTGTGTTTTATCTTGAATCCCTTGAATTGGGAGCTGTTGCATTCCGGAATGCTGGACAGTTCGAATGAAACGACTCCCCAAAAGGCTTCTTTCTGCAAGTCGCTTTCCGCGTTGTGGCGCAGTTCCACTGTCAGCATGCCATCCTCGCCGAGTTTGCTCTCGTCGGTGAGCAGAAGGCTGATGCGGTGTGCTATATCTGCATAGTATCCTAACACATAAAATTGAATGTTGAGATGATGTTTGCTGATAGTAGCGGTGTTGATCTGTATGGGATCGTTTCCGTACGGCGATAAATCCGGCAGCGTGTCTGTTCCGTTTGTGCGTACGTCGTTTGCAGGCTTGGTCAATACCTTATATAAATGGACGGCTTGTACGGGCTGTATGCTGTCCGGATAAATCAGAGGGTCTTTTTCAATGAAGTTGAAGTCCAGCAATACCCTTTGGCCTGTGCTGTCTGCCTTCTCGTCTTCAAAGGAAAAAGCGTTGACCGGCTCAAGCAGACCGTAGGTGTCTGATTCGATCAGCAGTTTGTCTGTACTTGTAATTGTTCCTAATGTAGAATACGAACCGAATTCGCTTTCGTACATGTCGTTGCTGTCGTTGTCAAAACATGACGGCAGCATAATGCCGGATGCGAACAGAAGAAAGATGCAGCTTATGTTTTTTGTGGAAATCATGCGAATATGTTTTTTGTTCTATATGAAAAATAATTTTACGGGGAGATTACTGCATCTTTTTTTGTTAAAACAGCATAATGCGAAAAATAGTTGGTAAACGTGCAGTATTTTTGCATTTCATTCATTTAATAATCAAAGAACGGACCGGATATGACGGAAGAAGAACTGGCGTTTAAATGTAAACAGGCGGACAATCAGGCTCGAAAAGAATTGTATGAGCAGTATGGAGGTTCGTTGTTGGCTATATGTCTTCGTTATATCGGTGATAGAGAAACCGCCTGTGACGTGCTGCATGATGGCTTTTTACGCATCTATCAGTCTATCGGACAGTTTAAGTACCAGGGGCAAGGCTCTTTGAAGGCATGGTTGTCGCGGGTGATGGTGAATGAGGCGCTGGGATACCTGCGTAAACATGTACAGATGGCGAAGCAGGAAGTGCTTGTAGAAGAAGTTCCTGATGTGGTTGATGAGAATGACGGGGTGAGCGACATTCCGCGGAAGGCATTGATGCGGATGATCAGCGAACTGCCAGACGGCTATCGTACGGTGTTTAATCTTTATGTGTTCGAAGAAAAAAGCCACAAGGAAATAGCTAACATATTAGGCATTACGGAACATACGTCATCATCACAGTTCTATCGGGCGAAAATGTTGATGGCACGTAAGATTAAGGAGTATAGAAAGGAGCATAATTCATGAAACAGGAGAACGAGGAAAAATGGATAGAGAATCTGCATAAGCGGATGGAGGATTATTCTGAGCCTCTTCCTGACGGCTTGTGGGAGGAACTGGAAACGGAATTGAACACGCCAAAAGTTGTTCCGTTCGGAGTAAGGTGGCGGGCTGCAGCGGTAGTGCTGGTCTTGCTCGTTTCCTCGCTGACCGTATGGTTTTTGGTATCTCCATCTTTCAACCTTGAAGAACAAAACAGGGTTGCAGAGGAATTGCTGGCTCCTGAATCTGAAATGGCAGAGAGTCGTCCAGACGCTTTGCCTGAATATCGTTTGGCGGATGTGCAGAAACCGGACAGCGGACGGGAAACGGCATCGCCGTCTTCTGCCGTTCATTCTGCCGCTCCTTCGATAAACGCGCGCATCGGAGAATCAGATGCGAAAGAAAATACTCCGGTGCCGTCGGCTTTGTCTGTTGTCGCAGAAGAAGTTCCCGGCATAAAGGAAAAGGATGAAAAAGAAACCTCAGACAGTAAATCGTCTTCTGACGAAGAAAGCATAAAGGCAAGACGCTCTGTCGACAGAGAAGTGATGGAACGCAACGCCTACGAACTGTTTTCTGTTTCAAAGGAATCGAAAAAACGGAAGGGCTTTTCAATGGGTGTACTGGCGGGGAATACGCCGGTGTCTTCTTCTTCCACTTATAGCGGGATGGGACGTCTGGCTGCCGTATCTTCACATCGGGTGGGAAACCTGATGGGGTCCATGGACGACAAGACCGCTGCATACAGCCAGGTTCTGTTTGAAAATCGTGAACTTGAAACAAAGACTGATGTCAACCATCATTTGCCGGTAACGGTTGGCGCTTCTTTCCGTTGGAATATCAACGATGACTGGGCGTTGGAAACAGGATTGATGTATACATTGCTGGTTTCTGACTCTCGTTCGGGAGAAGCTGCATATATGGAACAGGAGCAGCGCCTTCATTACGTGGGTATCCCCTTGAAAGTTCAGCGCTCTATCTGGAAAAACGACCGGTTTGCCTTTTATGGACTGGCAGGCGGGGCTGTTGAAAAATGTGTTTCGGGCAAGGTGAAGACAGCCTATGTCACCAGCAGCGGGCTGCGCAATGAGGAGTCTGAGTCTTTGGATATCGATCCGCTGCAATGGTCGGTTATGGCGGCTTTGGGTGCGCAGGTAAACTTTACGAAGCAGGTCGGTCTGTATGTCGAACCGGGAGTCGCATACTATTTTGATGACAAAAGCGGCATTGAAACCATCCGCAAAGAACATCCTTTCAATTTTAATTTGCAACTGGGAATGCGTTTCAGCTTCGGGCAATAAATAAGTGCCGGTTGGTTGGTAAATAAAAAAAGAATGTTTAACTTTGTTCTTCAAATATAGCCCAACTGATGATTGAAGATATGAGAAATGACTTGAAGATTGCCCCTTCTTTGTTATCTGCAAATTTTGCCAACCTTGAGAAAGACCTGGATCAGATTAACCGGAGTGAAGCAGACTGGCTTCATTTGGACGTGATGGACGGCGTGTTCGTCCCTAATATTTCTTTTGGCTTTCCGGTTCTGAAAGCTGTTGCCGCTATCAGCAAGAAACCTTTGGATATGCATCTTATGATTGTAAACCCGGACAAATTCATTTCTCAGATCAGAGATCTCGGCACAATGATGATGAATGTGCACTATGAGGCATGTCCGCATCTGCACCGTGTCATTCAGCAGATAAAGGAAGCTGGAATGAAAGCTGCGGTCACGCTTAATCCTGCAACGCCGGTAGCAATGCTGTCTGACATCATTCAAGATCTGGATATGGTGCTGCTGATGAGCGTGAATCCGGGTTTCGGCGGGCAGGAATTTATTCCGCATACTTTAAATAAGATACGTGAACTTCGCGAATTGAGAGCACGAAGCGGGTCGAATGCGTTAATAGAAATAGACGGCGGCGTGAATTTGCAGACTGCGCCGCTTTTGTCGGAAGCGGGAGCTGATGTGTTGGTTGCGGGAAGCGCTGTTTTTAAGGCTCCTGATATGATTGAAATGATTCATCAATTAAAGAACGCATAGAAAAAGAGTGAGGATTGATTCTTCTTTAACGACTTATCCTATATTCCGGCTGACAGTTTTTTTGGCAGCCGGAATTTTTTTGTCTGACAGGCTGCTGTCGGGAGTCGTTTCATGGATATGTCTTCTTGGCTGTTTCCTGTTTTTTTCGGTATTGTCTTTAGCCGTGCTCCGGACTTTTTCATTTGGCAGACGTTACTTGTTCGGGTATATGTCAGGACTTGCTTTTTTCTTCCTGGGAGCCGGTCTGGTTCTGGCCGAGCGTGAAAAAGTGAAGTTCGGATGGGAAGACAAAGCAATGTTGTATTGGGGCAAAGTGAAGGATGTGCCGTATCCGCGCGGAAAAACGATGCAGGCCAAAGTGGATGTGGTTTGTCAGATGAATCCGTTTGATACTGTCTGCCGGACTGAAAAAGAGCCGGTCGGGCGGTCGGTTCTTTTGTCATGGATGCCGGATTCTGCGTCCCGTCCGATTCAGTGCGGCGACAGCATCTGTTTTTACGCAAAGATATCACGTCCGGTGTCTTTGGAAAAATTAAGCGGATTTGACTATGGGGATTATCTGATGAGGCAGGGAATCAGCGGGGCAGGGATAGCTTTCTCCGGTGATATCCGTGCGTTCGGGGAGAATCAGCCTGCGGTGTCACAACGTGCTTTGCTTGTGAGGCAGCGTATTGTCGGGATATATCAGGAGTGGGGACTGGAAGGAGATGTCCTTGCTGTGGTTTCCGCGCTGACAGTGGGCGACCGCACCCGGCTGACATCTGATCTGGAAGATGTGTACAGCGCGACAGGAGCGAGCCACGTGCTTTCGTTGTCCGGACTTCATATTGCCATTCTGACAGGCATTCTGTTCTTTTTGTTCCGTCCGTTGAAACGGTTTAAAGGCGGCCGTTCTGTTTCTTTGGTTTTGATTGTTCTCTTTTTGTGGGTTTTTGCTTTTGTTTCCGGGCTGAGTTCTCCTGTGATACGTTCTGTAATCATGTTTTCCTTGTATATTTTGTCATCTCTTTTGTCGAAAGATGCCTATTCCGGTGTTTTTGCCGTGAGTCTGACAGCCTTCGTGATGCTGGTGTTCAATCCGTTCTATCTGTTTGACATCAGTTTCCAACTGTCTTTCGTCGCAGTGTATTCAATACTTCTCTTTTATCCGTTGTTTTCTGGTCTGCTGAAGGCAGGCAATTCTTTTTGCAAGTATGTGTGGGATGTTCTGGCTCTTTCGATGGCTGCGCAGTTGGGAACTTTTCCGCTGATTCTTCTGTATTTCGGGGCTTTCCCTTCTTATTTTCTTCTGGCCAATCTGGTGGTGGCTCCGCTTTCGGTCTGCATACTTGGAGGAACATTGGCTGCTTTGGTCTTGTTTTCCGTCCCCGTCATTGGCACCGCCGCCATTTGGCTTGTCGACCTTTCTACATCGTTGCTGAATCTTTCGATGTCGGAGGTGCGGCAGTTATGGGGAGCTCAGATCACGTCATTGCATGTATCCGGACTTCAAGTCTTGCTGTTGTATATCATTTTGGGTCTGTTTTACAGAATCTGGGCTGTAACCGGCCTGAAGCGCGGCCGGGAGGTGGTTGTAACCCTGTCTTTTTCCGTTCTGTTTCTGCTTACATGCCTGTATGAAGTGTCAAGGCCGTCGGTTTGCTACCTTTGTTTTGCCCGATCCGGAGTCTATACGAAATGCGGCAACACCTTGACCTTGCAGCAGACGGCCGACGGGGTGTTTAATATCCGAGGAGTAAGGGTCGGGGTGATGAAGTCGGACATGTGGCAGAACAAAACCTCGGATATCCGTTTGTCTTTGGATTATGTTTATATCTGCCGTGGGTTTAAGGGCAGCGTTTCAATGCTGGCACGCATGTTTGACATCCGTTCGGTTGTTTTAGACTCGTCCTTGAGCGAGTATCTTAGAGATCGTCTGATTCGTGAATGCCAATTGCTTAAAATATCTTATACGGATTTGTCCAAGGAAGGTTCTTGTCTGATTCTGTTGTAGTTTCTGAAAATTAATTTGTACTTTTGCTCCTTCTAACAGTCAAACAGATTATTAAGAATCATATATGTTGTCAAAAGTAATACTTCAGGCTAACATTGACAAGGTGGAAACCTATTTCGAGCGTGCAGGCAAGCTTGTGATTGTGACACACGTTTCTCCTGACGGCGATGCTTTAGGTTCTTCATTGGGCTTGTATCATTTCCTTTCTTCTCAAGGCAAGACCGTCAATGTGATTGTTCCTAATGCATTTCCGGACTTCCTACGCTGGATGCCGGGCGCTAAAGATATCATACGCTATGACAAGTATGCGGAGTTTGCAGACAAATTGATCGGTGAGGCCGATGTGATTTGCTGTCTTGACTTCAACGCTCTGTCGCGTATTGATAAAATGAGTAAAGTTGTGGGCGAGGCTCCCGGCAGGAAAGTGATGGTCGACCATCACCTGGATCCGGAGCCTTTTTGCAATGTGACCATTTCGCATCCTGAAATTTCTTCAACGTCCGAACTGGTTTTCCGCTTGATTTGCCGCATGGGCTGCTTTGACGATATTTCGTTTGAGGGGGCTGAATGTATTTATACCGGCATGATGACAGACACGGGCGGTTTCACCTACAACTCGAACAGCAGGGAAATCTATTTCATTATCAGTGAACTGCTGTCGAAAGGCATCGACAAGGATGAAATTTACCGGAGGGTGTTCAACACATACTCAGAAGGCCGCCTCCGCTTGATGGGATACGTGCTTTATGAGAAGATGCAGGTGTTTGCCCAGTTCCGTTCAGCGCTGATCTGGCTGACAAAGGCCGAGCAGGGACAGTTCCAGTATATGAAAGGTGATACGGAAGGTTTTGTCAACATGCCGCTTCAGATAAAGGGGATCTGCTTTTCCGTATTCTTGCGGGAAGATACAGAGAAAAATATGATCAAGGTATCGCTGCGTTCTGTCGGCAAGTTCCCTTGCAACAAAGTGGCTGCCGAGTACTTCAATGGCGGCGGCCATCTGAATGCTTCCGGCGGAGAGTTCTATGGAACGATGGATGAGGCCATCGAACTTTTCAAGCGGGCGCTGGTCAAGTACGAGAATCTTCTGCTGCAGAATTAAACTGGATTTTATTATTGGACAATATTAGACTTTATTGGACAAAATAAGGCGTTTCCTGTGAATGGAATTCGCTATATTTGTCCACAGAAAACGACTTGAAATGAAGAAATTTTATTATTTATTGCTGGTGGTTGTCGCATTGTCGTCAGGACTTCAGAGTTGTGATAACGGAAAAACATACGCAGAGATGAAAGAAGATGAGGCAGATGCCATCAACAGTTACATTAACCAGAATGACATCAAGGTTATCAGCGAGGCGGAGTTTGCCGCTCAAGACTCGACGAATCTTGCTGACAACGAATACGTGCTGCTTGAAGAAAGCGGCGTTTATATGCATGTGTCTTATAGAGGAAACGGAAAGGAAGTCCTTTCGGACGGTTCGTATGACATGATCGCCCGCTTTGTGGAAGTGGCGTTGCAGACGCGCAGCGAGATGTTTGAGGCAGGTGACACCTTGATGGCCAACATGCACATTCTGAACCCTGACTATTATATTGAAGGGGAGGACTTCAAGCTGACCATCAGCGACGGATCTTATTCGGCCTCTTTTACCCGAAGCGACAATTACAGCATGTACGGACGCTACGGTACGGTGGCTGTTCCGTCGGGCTGGCTGATTCCGCTCCGCTATCTGAAGCCTTCGCGCACTTCCCGTTCCGACCAGCAGGCAAGAGTCAAGCTCATTGTGCCTCATAGTGAAGGGACGTCTACGGCGCAACAATATGTTTATCCGTGCTATTACGAAATTGCATATAATCTGTACTGACGATTGGATGACAATTCATTAACCATATAGTTTAAATCTTTTTAGCTTATGACACTGATCAAATCAATTTCCGGTATTCGCGGCACAATCGGAGGCCACGCCGGTGAAGGACTGAATCCTTTAGACATTGTGAAATTCACTTCGGCTTATGCTACCTTGATTCGCAGAACAACCACCAAGACGAGCAACAAGATTGTGGTAGGACGTGACGCGCGTATTTCTGGAGAAATGGTGAAGAATGTAGTTTGCGGTACATTGATGGGGATGGGATTTGATGTATTGAACATCGGACTGGCCTCTACACCGACAACGGAACTGGCTGTAACCATGTCGGGAGCGTGCGGAGGCATTATTCTGACTGCCAGCCATAATCCGAAGCAATGGAATGCGCTGAAACTGCTGAACGAACATGGGGAATTTCTGAATGCTGCGGAAGGCAACGAGGTGCTTCGTATAGCTGCCGCCGAAGAATTTGAGTTTGCAGACATTGACCATGTTGGAAAATATACGGAGGACAATACCTATAACCAGAAGCACATCGACAGCGTGCTGGCTTTGAAGCTGGTGGACGTTGAGGCTATCCGTAACGCGCATTTCCGTGTTGCCATCGACTGTGTGAACTCGGTTGGAGGTATCATTTTGCCGGAACTGCTTGAGCGTCTGGGAGTGGAGCATGTAGAGAAGCTGTATTGCGAACCGACCGGTGATTTCCAGCACAACCCGGAGCCGCTTGAAAAGAATCTGGGCGACATCATGGGCCTGATGAAACAGGGAAAGAACGATGTGGCTTTCGTTGTAGACCCGGATGTTGACCGTCTGGCTATCATTTGCGAGAACGGTGTCATGTACGGCGAAGAATATACGTTGGTGACCGTTGCCGACTATGTGCTGAAACATACGCCGGGCAATACGGTTTCTAACCTGAGCTCTACCCGTGCCCTGCGCGACGTTACCCGTAAATACGGCATGCAGTACAATGCCTCGGCTGTTGGTGAAGTGAATGTGGTGACCAAAATGAAAGCGACACAGGCTGTTATCGGAGGCGAAGGCAACGGCGGAGTCATTTATCCGGAATCGCACTACGGACGCGACGCGCTGGTAGGAATCGCTCTCTTCCTGAGCCATCTGGCACACGAAGGAAAGAAGGTGAGCGAACTGCGCGCCACTTATCCGAATTACTTCATAGCCAAGAACCGTATCGACCTGACTCCCGAAACGGATGTGGATGCTATTCTTGCCAAAGTGAAGGAAATGTACAAGAATGAAGAAATCAATGACATTGACGGTGTGAAGATTGATTTCCCCGACAAGTGGGTGCATCTGCGCAAGAGCAACACCGAACCGATTATCCGCGTTTATTCTGAAGCTTCTACCATGGAGGAAGCCGACGAGTTGGGCAAGCAGATTATGGATATTGTATATAGTCTGGCAAAATAATCAGAGAGTCATTGCAAGAAATAAGGCCGGATTGTGGCGGAAAGCTGCCATGATCCGGCTTTTTGCTACACCCACATCAGGTCGCTCATGATGCCGTCGGAAACGAATATGCCCTTTTCGGTCAGCTTCAGCGATTCTTCGCTGATTTCCATGGTTCCTTGCGCCAGATGCGGCTGTGCCATTTGCCGGCAATAGTTGTACAGTTCTTCACCGAATCCTGCTTTCAGTCTGTTCAGAGGCATTCCGCGGCTTGTGCGTATGGATGTGAGCACAAAGTCGTTGTAGCGCGTGTATAAGTCAAGCTCTTCTTTTTCAGAAATTTCCGTTCCTTCTTTTATTCCTTTTATATATCCGTCCAAAGAAGCGATGTTCCATTGCCTTGATTCTCCGTTGTAGGAGTGGGCAGACGGACCGCATCCCAGGTATTTCTTGCCGGTCCAGTAGCTCGAGTTGTGCCGCGAGTGATAGCCGGGCAGGCAGAAGTTGGATATTTCGTAATGTTCGTATCCGTTTTGCTTCAGCGTATGGATGAGCCGTGTGAACAGATTGACGCTCAGGTCCTCATCCGCCTCCTCTATCCGGTGCGCTTCGCGCAGCTTCCACATGACCGTTCCCTCTTCATATATAAGATGATAGGCCGAAATGTGCTCCGGTTTCATGGAGATAGCCTGCTGCAGGTCCTCCGTCCAGATTGCTTCCGTTTCTCCCGGAAGTCCATACATCAGGTCGATGCTGATGTTCTGAAACCCGTTTTCTCTGCATTCGTAGAAGGCATTTATCGCCTGTTCCGCCGTATGCCTGCGGTTCAGCATCTTCAGTATCTTGTCTTGAAAAGTTTGCATGCCGATGCTGATCCGGTTGAACGGAAGCGTGCGCAGCATGCGGATATAGTCGGGACGGAGGTCGTCCGGATTGGCTTCCAGCGTGATTTCCGCCTCGCCGTCCACCCGATAAACCTTATATATTGTATTGAAGATGGCTGCAAGCTCCTTGTCGGCCAGTTGGGACGGGGTTCCTCCGCCCAGATAGACGGTTTCCACCCGTTCGTTTCCGATATAGTCTTTGCGCAGTATGAGTTCGCGGCACAGCGCTTCTATGTATGCGGCTTTCTTTTCACTTTGTGTGGTAGAGAAGAAGTCGCAGTAGATGCACCGTTTCTTGCAGAAGGGGATATGGATATAGATTCCTGCCATAGCACATGTTTCTTGCTGTTTCGGCCGATAAAGTTAGCCATTATTTCCGGCATGGGCAAGTGAGGCGGTTGAAGGAGAGTTGTTTCTGGCTTTCCGCCGTGACGTTTTTCTTTGCTTTCCGAAAAAAAATCTATGGATCACATACGTGGTCCGTACGGTTCATATAGGTGGTCCGTATGGTTCACACATGTGGTCCGTATGGTTCACGTGCTGGTTCGTAGAATTTCCGAAGCGTAAAAAGACGAAATTCAATGACATACAAGGATTGGGAACGTGGAAGTATGCCCCGACTGGATGAATGTCCACAGAAACATTCCGGTTTCGACAATCTGCGTATTCCCGCGCCTGCGGTTTATGTCCGAAAACATAGTTTAGTAACACTGCCGTTTCTGTTGCTTTTTCCGATTTTAATCTCTATTTTGCGAATCGTTTATTCGAGAGATATGAAAAGCATATCCTTATTTTTACAAATCAAATCTTGAAATACCATGAAAGTATATCAGACGAACGAAATCAAGAACATTGCCCTGCTTGGCAATGACGGTGCAGGTAAGACCACTCTCACTGAAGCGTTGCTTTATGAGAGTGGCATTATAAAACGCCGCGGCAGGATTACTGCCAAAAATACGGTGAGCGACTATTTCCCGGTGGAGCAGGAATATGGCTACTCTGTTTTTTCTACCGTTTATCATGTGGAATGGAACGGCAAGAAACTGAATATCATTGACTGTCCGGGAAGCGACGATTTCGTGGGTGCCGCAATTACAGCCTTGAATGTGACTGATACGGCCGTTCTTCTGCTGAACGGTCAGTATGGGCCGGAAGTGGGTACGCAGAACCATTTCCGCTATACGGAGAAGCTGGGAAAGCCCGTCATCTTCCTGGTGAACCAGCTCGACAGCGAGAAGTGTGACTTTGACCATGTGCTCGAACAGCTGAAGGAAAATTACGGCTCTAAAGTTGTTCCGGTTCAGTATCCTTTGTCTACAGGGCCGGACTTCAATGCGTTGATTGATGTACTTTTAATGAAAAAATATTCTTGGGGCCCCGACGGAGGTGCTCCAACCATAGAAGACATTCCTGCCGAAGAGATGGAGAAAGCGCAGGAGTGCCACAAGACACTGGTGGAAGCCGCTGCCGAACACGATGAAACGTTGATGGAGAAATTCTTTGAGTCGGATTCGCTGACTGAAGACGAGATGCGCGAAGGCATCCGCAAGGGGCTTGCTGCACGCGGGATGTTCCCCGTGTTCTGCGTATGCGCCGGAAAGGATATGGGCGTGCGGCGTCTGATGGAATTTCTGGGCAACGTGGTTCCGTTCGTCGACGAAATGCCTCCCGTACACAATACGCGCGGCGTGCCTGTTCCTCCTGATCCCAACGGGCCGACTTCGCTTTATTTCTTCAAGACAGCCGTTGAGCCTCATATCGGCGATGTGCAGTATTTTAAGGTGATGAGCGGTGTGGTTCATGAAGGAGATGACCTGACCAATGCCGACAGAGGGTCAAAAGAACGTATTGCCCAGCTTTATGTCTGTGCAGGTGCAAACCGTGAAAAGGTAGACGAGCTGCGGGCCGGCGACATCGGCTGTACGGTGAAGCTGAAAGATGTCAAGACCGGAAACACGCTGAACGGAAAAGATTGCGACAACCGTTTCAATTTCATCAAATATCCGAATCCGAAATATACCCGCGCCATCAAGGCGGTGAACGAGGCCGATACGGAAAAGATGATGGCCGTGCTTCACCGTATGCGTGAGGAAGATCCGACATGGGTTGTCGAACAGTCGAAAGAACTGAAGCAGATTCTGGTTCACGGCCAGGGCGAGTTCCATTTGCGCACCTTGAAGTGGCGTCTGGAAAACAATGAAAAGCTTTCGGTGCAGTTCCTCGAGCCGAAGATTCCTTATCGTGAAACGATTACCAAAGCGGCCCGTGCGGATTACCGCCACAAGAAGCAGTCGGGCGGTGCCGGACAGTTCGGTGAGGTTCATCTCATTGTAGAGCCTTATTACGAAGGTATGCCTGCTCCGGATACATATAAGTTCAACGGTCAGGAATTCAAGATTACCGTGAAGGGTACAGAAACGGTGGACCTTGAATGGGGCGGCAAATTAGTGTTTGTTAACAGTGTGGTCGGAGGTGCGATTGACGCGCGCTTCATGCCGGCCATATTGAAAGGTATCATGAGCCGTATGGAGCAAGGGCCTTTGACCGGTTCGTATGCGCGCGATGTGCGTGTCATCGTTTACGACGGCAAGATGCATCCGGTTGACTCCAATGAAATTTCGTTCATGCTTGCCGGCCGCCATGCCTTCAGCGATGCGTTCAAGAATGCCGGACCGAAGATTCTGGAACCGATTTATGATGTGGAAGTGTTTGTGCCGAGCGAGAAGCTGGGAGATGTGATGAGCGACATGCAGGGCAGACGAGGCATGATTATCGGCATGAGCAGCGAAAAAGGCTATGAGAAGCTGCTGGCTAAAGTTCCTTTGAAAGAGATGTCAAACTATTCAACCTCGCTGAGTTCGTTGACCGGAGGCCGCGCGTCGTTCATCATGAAATTTGCAAGCTATGAACTTGTGCCGACCGATGTTCAGAACAAACTGATGAAAGAGTTTGAAGAGCAGGAAAAGGATGACATGTGATTTGTCTTTTTCTGACCGGACATAACAAATAGATTAAAAAAGTGAAAAGGCTGTGTTTGAAAGAAATGCAGCCTTTTTCCCTTTACAGACTTAAACAATTGCGGCTATTTATTTGTTCTTAGTTTAAAATTATATTATTTTTGCAGGTGAGTGAACTGCTTTTTGTTGCTTAGTGCGTATTCTGTTAACTAAAATGGAATATTGGGTTAATATAAGAAAAATGTAGGTCTAAAACTTGTTAACTCCGGTAACAGTTATTTGTTTGGCCGTTAATTTTGTCTGTATGAAAAAGTCTACAATTTGGATATTAGGTGTTATTATGGGACTGTCTTTCTTGAGCCTGCTGTATTTGCAGGTCAGCTATATAGAAGAGATGGTCAAGATGAGGCGGGGCCAGTTTGAGGAAGGTGTGAACCGCAGTCTGGTCAAGGCCGTGCATAATCTGGAACTGGTTGAAACGAAGAAATACCTGGAGAAGGATGTCATCGAGCAGGAGCGTTCCGGGCTTGTTTCCCGCGGCAGCCAGCAGCAGAAGCAGCAAGTGGGAGAGAACGTGGTCGAACACCACAAGTATACCATCACAGCTCCTGACGGGTCTACTTATTCTACTTTCGAGCTCAAGACGATCATGAGCCGTCCGGCAAATGTTCCCAAGGTGATAATATCTACGGGCAAGACAATACCGCAGACATCACGCGCCTTGCAGGAAATCGTGAAGGAACGCTACATTTATCAGCGCGAGCTTCTGAACGAGGTTATTTACAACATATTGTATACAGCCAGTGACAAGCCGCTGAAAGAGCGTGTCAATTTCAAGCAGCTGGACCATTTCCTGAAGTCGGAACTGTTCAATAACGGGATAGACATTCCGTATCATTTTTCGGTGACCGACCGCGACGGCAAAAAAGTTTACCGCTGTTCGGACTATGCGTATGACGGAGAGAAGGTTTATTCGCGCCTGCTTTTTGAAAATGATCCTCCTGCGAAGATGGGATTTGTTAACATCTTTTTCCCTACGCTCGACGATTATATTTTCAGTTCCGTGCGTTTCATGATTCCTTCAATCATCTTTACGCTGGTGCTGCTGATAACGTTTATATTTACGATATACATCATTTTCCGCCAGAAGCGGCTGACTGAGATAAAGAATGATTTCATCAACAATATGACTCATGAGTTCAAGACGCCTATATCTACCATCTCTCTTGCCGCACAGATGCTGAATGACCCTGCGGTTGGAAAATCGCCGGTAATGTTCAAGCATATCTCGGGCGTGATCAATGACGAAACCAAGCGCTTGAGGTTCCAGGTGGAGAAGGTGCTCCAGATGTCGATGTTTGAACGCCAGAGCGTGACGCTGAAAAAGAAGGAGGTTGACGCGCATGAGGTTATCAACGGGGTGGTGAATACCTTCCGCCTTAAGGTTGAGAGCAGTGGAGGAACCTTGGACGCGGAATTAGCCGCTGAAGACCCCATCATTTTTGTGGATGAGATGCATTTTACAAATGTAATGTTCAATCTGCTGGACAATGCGGTGAAATACAAGCGTCCGGATGTGGACATTGCGTTGAAGATACGGACATGGAATGAAGCAAACAAGCTGTGCATCTCTATTGAAGACAACGGAATCGGAATCAAGAGGGAAGACCTGAAGAAGATATTTGAAAAGTTCTATCGCGTTCATACCGGAAACCGCCACGATGTGAAGGGATTCGGTCTTGGACTGGCCTATGTGAAGAAGATCATCTCAGATCACAAGGGCACGATACGTGCTGAGAGTGAACTGAATGTGGGGACTAAGTTTATTATTGTATTACCTTTATTTAAAGACGAATAGTTTATGGATGAAAAATTACGTATTTTGTTGTGCGAGGATGACGAGAATCTTGGCATGCTGTTGAGAGAATATTTGCAGGCGAAAGGTTATTCTGCAGATCTGTTTCCGGACGGAGAAACCGGCTTCAAGGCCTTCTTGAAAAATAAATACGACCTGGTTGTAACGGATGTGATGATGCCTAAGAAAGACGGCTTTACTTTGGCGCAGGAAATCCGTCAGGCAAACGCGGAGATTCCCATTATTTTCCTCACCGCAAAGACGTTGAAGGAAGATATTCTGGAGGGATTCAAGATCGGTGCGGACGATTATATAACGAAGCCTTTCAGCATGGAAGAGCTGACTTTCCGTATTGAGGCCATCTTGCGCCGCGTGCGCGGAAAGCGCAACAAGGAATGCACGGTCTACAAGATCGGACGGTTTACCTTTGATACGCAGAAGCAGATTCTGGCTATTGGGGACAAGCAGACCAAGCTGACGACCAAAGAATCTGAACTGCTTGGCTTGCTCTGCGCTCACGCCAACGAGATTCTGCAGCGTGACTTTGCGCTCAAAACTATCTGGATTGATGACAACTACTTTAATGCGCGCAGCATGGATGTGTATATCACCAAACTCCGCAAGCATCTGAAGGAAGACGATTCGATTGAAATCATCAATATCCACGGAAAAGGCTACAAGCTCATTACTCCGGATAATGACTGAAAAAAACATGAGGATGTGCCGGCATGAGAGGTGCTGGGGCGCATCCTCTTTTCTTCTCTCCTTTTGCGTCTGCTAGGACTGGGTGTTGTGGAAAATCTTGCGCAGGACTTCCTGGCTGACCTTCAGTTCTTCAAGTGTCAGGCCGTGCAGCGCTTCTTTCAGTGTCTTGTTGGCGATGAATCGGGCCTTTTCTTCCAGATTTTTTCCTGTGGCTGTCAGGTGGATCTTGTTGGTTCTCCGGTCTTTTCTGTCAGACATTCTGACAACCAGCTGCTGCCGTTCCATGTTGTCTATCAGCCGTGTCATGCTCGGCTTGTCCTTGAATGTGGCATTGCAAAGTTCCTGTTGTGCGACACCGTCTTTTTCCCACAGGTATAGCAGGACCGTCCATTGTTCCGGCGTTATGTCTAGTCCGTTCTGTCTGAAGTTCCTGAGAAGCTTTCTGTTGATGGCGGCCGACACCTTTCCGTTGAGGATGGCGAAAATGAGCTGGATGTCAAAGTTGAATTGTTCAATCATTGATTTTTGTTTTAGCGGCAGGTGCAAAGATAAGACATTTTGCGGTTGGATGAAATGTTTCTGCCGCCCCGTTTAAGATTCTTTATTTGAGAAAAAGAACGTAATTCTTTGTTTGTTAGAGAAAAAAACGTACCTTTGCGCCGCAATTGAAATTTAATATTAATAATTAATTAACGAACTAGTATGAACCAATACGAAACCGTTTTCATTTTGACTCCCGTTTTGTCTGATGTTCAGATGAAGGAAGCGGTAGAGAAATTCAAGGCTATCCTGACTCAGGAGGGTGCTGAGATTATCAATGAAGAAAACTGGGGCTTGCGCAAATTGGCTTACCCGATTCAGAAGAAGTCTACAGGATTCTATCAATTGTTGGAATTTAAAGCCGATCCGTCTGTAATCTCAAAACTGGAAGTGAACTTCCGCCGTGACGAACGCGTGATCCGTTTCCTGACATTCAGATTAGACAAGTATGCGGCTGAATATGCAGCTAAGAGAAGAAGTTTAAAATCAACTAAAAAGGAGGAAAATTAATCATGGCACAGCAACAATCGGAAATCAGATATTTAACTCCGCCCTCAGTAGACGTTAAGAAGAAGAAATACTGCCGTTTCAAGAAGAATGGCATCAAGTACATTGACTATAAAGATCCTGAATTCCTGAAGAAATTCTTGAACGAACAGGGCAAGATCCTTCCGCGCCGTATTACAGGTACTTCTTTGAAGTTCCAGCGTCGTATTGCGCAGGCTGTTAAGAGAGCCCGCCATTTGGCTTTGCTGCCTTACGTAACTGATATGATGAAATAAATAAAGGAGGAATAAGTATGGAAATAATTTTGAAAGAAGATATAGCTAGCTTGGGCTATAAGAATGACATCGTAACCGTAAAGGATGGCTATGGACGCAACTATCTTATTCCGACTGGCAAGGCTATCCTGGCTTCTCCTTCTGCAAAGAAGATGCTGGCTGAAGAACTGAAGCAGCGTGCTCACAAACTGGAGAAGATTAAGAAGGATGCTGAAGCTGTGGCAGAATCTTTGAAGGATGTTGCATTGACAATCGCGACAAAGGTAAGTGCAACAGGTTCTATCTACGGATCTGTCGGCAGCCTTCAGATTGCTGAGGAACTGGCGAAATTGGGTCATAACATCGACCGCAAGATTATCGTAATCAAGGATCAGGTGAAAGAAGTTGGCCACTATACGGCTGTTGTAAGACTTCACAAGGAAGTTTCTGTAGAAATTCCTTTCGAAGTGGTAGCAGAAGAAGCTTGATTTATTATCTGTAAATACTTTATAGATTGTCCCGACCGGATTCGTTCTGGTCGGGATTTTTTTATTTGTCTAAGGGAGTGTGTCATGTATCTTGGCGCGCCCGATTCCTGTTCTGTTGTACTGCAGTCTGGCTTTAAGCTTTTAGCCGTTCCAAAACCTTGTTCCAGTCGACCAGCTCCCAGAATGCGGCTATATAGGCTGCCCGGCGGTTCCGGTAGTCAATGTAGTAGGCATGTTCCCATACATCGATGACAAGCAGGGGAGTAAGTCCTTTGCGCAGCGGGTTTCCTGCATTCTGTTCGCTTGCGACAGACAGCTTGCCCTGATTGTCTTTTACCAGCCATGTCCATCCCGATCCGAACAGTCCGGTTGCTGCCTGGGTGAACTGTTCCTGAAATTTTTCTATAGTACCGAAATCTTTGGCCAACGCTTCTGCAAGTTCAGCCGGAACCGGAGTTTGTGAGGGCGTTAAAGACTCGAAAAAGAACGTATGGTTCCAAGTCTGTGCGGCATTGTTGAAAATTCCTCCTTCAGCGGTGCGTATCATTTCTTCCAGCGGAGCGTTTTCGTAGGGTGTCCCTGCTGTCAGTCTGTTCAGGTTGTCCACATAGGTTTGCAGATGTTTCCCATAGTGGTATTCAATTGTTTCTTTGCTCATTTTCGGAGCAAGTGCTTCCATCGGATAAGGAAGCAGAGGCATTGTGTGTTTCATAATTTTTCTTTTTTAAGTGGTTATAAATAATGAGTATCTGTAAAGGTACAAATTAAATTGCTAACAAACTTGCTTTGCTGCGTTTTTATTTTGTTGGCAGTCCGAGAATGTCAGGAAACAGATGTATTGGCAAAATCGTTCGGAAGAAGGATATGAATGTCCCATTTTCCATTCAGACGATTTTGCCGCCATTTTAGATCCATGTTTTGTATCAGTTGATAAATAAATCATTAACTTTATAGCATTGTATCAGAGAAATTTTGTAGATATTGAAAATTTATGCTTATGAAACGATTTGTGTTAATGTTGTTTTCCGTGGCGGCCCTTTCAGCCCGGCCATGTGGAAGCGGGTTGTCCGTCCCAACGGATTCCGTCATTTCCTTTTCCTATGATGCAAGGAATATGACAATTCTTTTAGATGGCAGGGAGGTGCCTTATTATTTTGTTTTTGACACTATATCTGGAAACCGGAAACCGGATTATGTGCAGGTCGGCGGTTCGGTGGACAAGAAGGAGTCGATAAAGAAGTACGGTGAGAAATACAGGATGGGAATATTAATCTATCAAACGCGCGATGACAATGAGAATGCCCGGAATGAATAAGTTTTGTATCATAGTCTGCCTTATGTTTGCATTTCCCGCATGTTTGTTTGCAGATGGTGCCACATTCAGGATAAACGGTACGGTGGCCGGTTCCTACAACGGCTCGCTTGTAACCCTGTTCACTTTTGTGGGGAATTCAATCCGTTCCGTGGACTCCACTTACGTGAAAGACGGACACTTCAGTTTTGCTGGTCCGGAATACATATACGAAGAATCTTTGGTTTCGGTCGGAAACAGTCCGGATACGGTACTGTATGCGGATGTGTACCTGAAAGGCGAGATTGACGTTCATCTGAAACCGAAGTCCGTGGTCCGTTCGTCCTTCAATGATGAGTATAAGGCGTTTCGTGACAGCACGAACGTAATTTATAGAAAGATGTTCGGAGTCACAGATGAGAATCTGTACAGGAAACTATGGAGCGAACTGTGGAGGTTTCGTTTCGGCTTCAAGAAAAAGCATGTGCATGACGGGCTTGGACGCGAACTTTTTATAAAGGATGCTATGACGTATTCGGGCATTGAGCTTGACATCTATGCCGGCGACTTGTACAGCCTGTTTTCAGAAACGGACAAGAACCGGGATGACATTCAAAAGGCTTATACTGTATGGAATAGGTCAAGGGGACATGCAGAACTTATAGGTTCGAGTTTTATAGACTATAATCTGATAGACAAAGACGGGCATCCGTGCAGGATTTCAGATTTTATAGGTAAATATGATTTGCTGTTCATCGATTTCTGGGCCACCTGGTGTGGTCCCTGCATCGCTTTGGACCCCACCATGAAGAGGATGCATGAGGAATACGGCGGCAGAGGGTTCGGGATACTTGCCCTGTCATTGGATACGAACCGCCGCTCCTGGCTGAATTATGTCAATAAGGATACCCGGGAATGGGCCAATGATGTGTGCATATTGTCTCCGGACGAAGATAAAAACATAAGGGAAGCCTATAAGATTGGCGGAATTCCTTTCGGGATTCTGATAGATAGGAACGGCAAAATACTTCATGTGTTACAGCACAGCAGCGTGATAGAATATTATCTTAAGTCGATATATGAAAATAACTGATTGTTTAACTTCCCCAATTACGAGAAACATTGATAGAAATAAGGCTGTATTGAAAGGGCTGAAATGCGGCTGTAAAAAATAGAAGCCCGAATAATAACTTAAAATTTTAAATTATGAAAAAGTTAGGAACTTTGAAATTGAAAAATGCAAGTGTTCTTTCAGAAAAAGAGATGAAAGGGATTTTTGGTGGCAGTGGTGATGTTTCTTGTACAGTATCATTAAACTGTGCGGGAGGTTCGGTTTCCTGCACCAGTTCTATTGGAGATTGTGAAAGAATCAGTCAAAATATAAACGGCTTTAATATAGTGACAAAGATACGGTGTGAAGATAAAGTGTATTCGTGCAGTCCGGAAAATATAGAATCGGGATTTTCCTTTTAGGTTTTTGAAGTATGAAACTAAAGGTTCTGTACTTGATATTATTTT